>JALYIZ010000032.1 GCA_030775505.1 Actinomycetota bacterium
CTGCGCGGCCGGGCACGCCTCTCGCGCGATCTCGCGCGGCGGGACGCGGACCGGGCGACACACCCGACCGCGTGGGGCGCAGCACCCGCACGACAGCACGAGCATGCACGCACGTACCGGATTCGAGCAGGAGACGCGTTGCCCACGATCCAGCAGCTGGTCCGCAAGGGCCGGCAGGACAAGATCGAGAAGACCAAGACGCCGGCCCTCAAGGGGAGCCCGCAGCGTCGTGGGGTATGCACGCGCGTCTACACGACGACGCCCAAGAAGCCCAACTCGGCGCTGCGCAAGGTGGCCCGTGTGCGGCTGACCAGCGGCGTGGAGGTCACCGCCTACATCCCGGGCGTCGGCCACAACCTCCAGGAGCACTCCATCGTGCTCGTCCGCGGCGGCCGGGTGAAGGACCTGCCCGGCGTCCGCTACAAGATCATCCGTGGCTCGCTCGACACTCAGGGCGTCCGCAACCGCAAGCAGGCCCGCAGCCGCTACGGCGCGAAGAAGGAGAAGTCGTAGTGCCTCGCAAGGGTCCCGCCCCGAAGCACCCGGTCGTCACTGACCCGGTGTACGGCTCGCCGCTGGTCACCAGCCTCATCAACAAGGTGCTCAAGGGCGGCAAGCGCTCCGTCGCCGAGCGCATCGTCTACGGCGCCCTCGAGGGGTGCCGGGAGAAGTCCGGCGCCGACCCCGTGATCACGCTCAAGCGCGCGCTCGACAACGTGAAGCCCACGATCGAGGTGAAGAGCCGCCGCGTCGGCGGAGCCACCTACCAGGTGCCGATCGAAGTCCGCCCCGGCCGCTCCACGACCCTGGCGCTGCGCTGGCTGATCCAGTACTCACGGGCCCGCCGCGAGAAGACCATGACCGAGCGGCTGATGAACGAGCTGCTCGACGCCAGCAACGGCCTCGGGGCGAGCGTCAAGCGCCGCGAGGACACCCACAAGATGGCCGAGTCCAACAAGGCATTCGCGCACTACCGCTGGTAACCCAGCGCCTCCACGTCCACCCTCAGACCGGAAAGAAGAGCTTCAGCCGTGGCCAGCAACGACGTCCTCGCCAAGACCCGCAACATCGGGATCATGGCGCACATCGACGCGGGCAAGACCACGACCACGGAGCGCGTCCTCTACTACACCGGCAAGGCCTACAAGATCGGCGAGGTCCACGACGGCGCCGCCACCATGGACTGGATGGAGCAGGAGCAGGAGCGCGGCATCACGATCACGTCGGCGGCGACGACCTGCCAGTGGAACGGCCACCGGATCAACATCATCGACACCCCGGGCCACGTGGACTTCACGGTCGAGGTGGAGCGCTCGCTGCGCGTGCTCGACGGCGCTGTCGCGGTGTTCGACTCGGTAGCCGGTGTCGAGCCGCAGTCGGAGACGGTGTGGCGGCAGGCCGACAAGTACTCGGTCCCGCGGATCTGCTTCGTCAACAAGATGGACCGCACGGGCGCGAACTTCTACCGCACCGTCGACATGATCATCGACCGTCTCAACGCCGTGCCGCTCGTCCTGCAGCTGCCGTGGGGGACTGAGGGCGACTTCACCGGCGTCATCGACCTGGTCCAGATGAAGGGCCTGCACTGGGCCAACGACGACAAGACCAGCAAGGGCGACCAGTTCGACGTCGTCGAGATCCCCGCCGAGCTGGCCGAGCAGGCGGCGGAGTGGCGCGCCACGCTCATCGAGCGTCTCGGCGAGAACGACGACGGCATCATGGAGAAGTACCTCGAGGGCGTGGAGCCCACCGAGGCCGAGCTCAAGGCCGGTATCCGCCGCGCCATCCTCGCCTCCACCACCGAGGCGACCGTGACAGCCGTCCTGTGCGGCTCGGCGTTCAAGAACAAGGGCGTCCAGCCGATGCTCGACGCGGTCGTTGACTACCTGCCCTCACCCCTGGACATCGGGGCGGTGACCGGGCACTCCGTCAAGGACGAGGCGATCCAGGAGACGCGGGCGCCGGAGTTCGACGCCCCGTTCTCGGCACTCGCCTTCAAGATCCAGACCGACCCCCACGTCGGCAAGCTGACCTACATCCGGGTCTACTCCGGCACGCTCACGAGCGGCCAGGCCGTGGTCAACGCGACCAAGGACCGCAAGGAGAAGATCGGCCGCCTCATGCAGATGCACGCGAACTCGCGTGAGGACATCAGCGAGGTCAAGGCCGGGGACATCTGCGCAGTGATCGGGCTGAAGCAGACCACCACCGGTGACACCCTCTGTGACGCCGACAAGCCGATCGTGCTCGAGTCGATGACCTTCCCGGCGCCGGTCATCTCGGTCGCGATCGAGCCCAAGACCAAGGGCGACCAGGAGAAGCTGGGCACCGCGATCCAGCGCCTGGCCGAGGAAGACCCGACCTTCAAGGTCGTCACCGACGAGGAGACCGGCCAGACCATCATCTCCGGGATGGGTGAGCTCCACCTCGACATCCTGGTCGACCGGATGCGCCGCGAGTTCAAGGTCGAGGCCAACGTCGGGAAGCCGCAGGTGGCCTACCGCGAGCGGCTGCGCGGCAAGGTCGAGAAGCACTCGCTGAAGTACGCCAAGCAGTCCGGTGGCCGCGGCCAGTACGCACACGTCGTGATCACCGTCGAGGCCAACAACGAGCCTGGCGGCGGCTACGTCTTCGAGAACCAGGTCACGGGTGGGCGCATCCCGAAGGAGTACATCCCCGCGGTCGACGCCGGCATCCAGGACGCCCTGCAGTTCGGCGTGCTGGCCGGCTACCCGCTGGTGGATGTGAAGGTCACGCTCCTGGACGGGACCTATCACGATGTGGACTCGTCAGAGATGGCGTTCAAGATCTGTGGGTCGATGGCCGTCAAGGAAGCCGCCCGCAAGGCGGACCCTGCCCTGATGGAGCCGATGATGAGCGTCGAGGTGACCACGCCCGAGGAGAACATGGGCGACGTCATCGGGGACCTCAACTCCCGCCGCGGCACGATCCAGGCCATGGAGGAGCGTGGCGGAGTCCGCGTCGTCCGGGCCCTCGTACCGCTCTCCGAGATGTTCGGCTATGTAGGCGACCTCCGCAGTCGCACGCAGGGCCGGGCGAGCTACTCCATGCAGTTCGACTCCTACGCCGAGGTACCCGGCAACGTGGCGAAGGAGATCATCGCGAAGGTCCGGGGCGAGTAACCCCGTACACACCACCGTCCCGAGCCCGCGACAAGACGTCGTAAGGCGACCCACCCCGTTACAGGAGGACAGGCCTCATGGCCAAGGCGAAGTTCGAGCGCACCAAGCCGCACGTCAACATCGGCACCATCGGTCACATCGACCACGGCAAGACGACGCTGACCGCTGCGATCACCAAGGTGCTGCACGACCAGTTCCCGAACCTCAACGAGGCGTCTGCCTTCGACCAGATCGACAAGGCGCCCGAGGAGAAGGCGCGTGGCATCACGATCTCCATCGCGCACGTGGAGTACCAGACGGAGAACCGTCACTACGCCCACGTCGACTGCCCCGGGCACGCCGACTACATCAAGAACATGATCACCGGTGCGGCGCAGATGGACGGCGCAATCCTGGTCGTCTCCGCCACCGACGGCCCCATGCCGCAGACCAAGGAGCACGTCCTGCTGGCCCGCCAGGTCGGCGTCCCCTACATCGTCGTGGCGCTCAACAAGGCCGACATGGTCGATGACGAGGAGATCCTGGAGCTCGTCGAGCTCGAGGTCCGCGAGTTGTTGTCGTCCTACGACTTCCCCGGCGACGACCTGCCCGTCGTGCGCGTCTCGGCGCTCAAGGCGCTCGAGGGCGACAAGGAGTGGGGCGCCAAGCTGCTCGAGCTCATGGCCGCCGTCGACGCGTCCATCCCCGAGCCCACCCGCGACACCGAGAAGCCGTTCCTCATGCCCATCGAGGACGTCTTCACGATCACCGGGCGTGGCACGGTCGTCACCGGCCGCATCGAGCGTGGCGTGATCAACGTCAACGAGACGGTCGAGATCGTGGGCATCAAGGAGGCGGTCCAGACCACGACCGTCACCGGCGTCGAGATGTTCCGCAAGCTGCTCGACTCCGGCATGGCCGGCGACAACGTAGGTCTGCTGATCCGTGGCATCAAGCGCGAAGAGGTCGAGCGCGGCCAGGTCGTCTGCAAGCCGAAGTCGATCACGCCGCACACCGAGTTCGAGGCGAACGTCTACATCCTGTCCAAGGACGAGGGTGGCCGGCACACGCCGTTCTTCAACAACTACCGGCCGCAGTTCTACTTCCGCACCACCGACGTGACCGGCGTCGTCGACCTGCCCGAGGGCACCGAGATGGTCATGCCCGGTGACAACACCGAGATGAAGGTGACCCTCATCCAGCCCATCGCCATGGAGGAGGGTCTGCGCTTCGCCATCCGTGAGGGCGGCCGCACGGTCGGCGCAGGCCGGGTCACCAAGATCACCAAGTAGCTCCCGCGAGGCGGCGGCCGGAAAGCTCAGGCTCACCGGCCGCCGCACCGCGACAGCACGACCGCACCACCCCCCACGTTCGTCAGCGGCACCACGAGACAGGACACACAGCCACCATGGCGGGACAGAAGATCCGCATCAGGCTCAAGGCCTACGACCACGAGGTCATCGACAGCTCGGCGCGCAAGATCGTCGAGACGGTGACGCGGACGGGTGCGCAGGTCGCCGGGCCGGTGCCGCTGCCAACGGAGAAGAACGTCTACTGCGTGATCCGCTCGCCGCACAAGTACAAGGACAGCCGCGAGCACTTCGAGATGCGCACGCACAAGCGGCTCATCGACATCCTCGACCCCACACCGAAGACCGTCGACTCGCTGATGCGGCTCGACCTTCCGGCGGGCGTCGACATCGAGATCAAGCTGTAGGGGATCGACATGAGCAACCCGTCGCGCAACACCGCGCGCACCACCCAGGGCATTCTCGGCGAGAAGCTGGGCATGACCCAGGTCTTCGACGCCAACAACCGGATCGTCCCGGTGACGGTCGTCAAGGCCGGGCCCTGCGTGGTCACCCAGATCCGCACCCCGGACAAGGACGGCTACAGCGCCGTCCAGCTGGCCTACGGCGCCGTCGACCCCCGTCGCGTCAACAAGCCCGAGGGTGGGCACTTCGCCAAGGCCGGCGTGCCGCCGCGGCGCTACCTGCTCGAGATCCGCACCGCCGACGCCTCGTCGTACACGCTGGGCCAGGAGATCACGGCGGACCTGTTCGCGCCGGACGGCGACAAGCCCGTCAAGGTCGACGTCGTCGGGACCAGCAAGGGCAAGGGCTACGCCGGCGTCATGAAGCGGCACAACTTCCGTGGTCTGGGCGCGGGTCACGGCGTGCAGCGCAAGCACCGTTCGCCCGGCTCGATCGGCGCCTGCGCCACGCCCGGCCGGGTCTTCAAGGGCACCCGGATGGCCGGGCGCATGGGCCACGTGAAGACGACCACCCAGAACCTCACCGTGCACGCGGTGGACGCCGAGAAGGGGCTCATCCTGATCAAGGGTGCCCTCCCCGGCCCGACCGGTGGGCTCGTGCTCATCAAGACCGCCGTGAAGAACGGCCTCGCGAAGGGCGGTGTGCCGCGATGACGGCCCCCACCACCACGCTCACCGTCGACGTTCGCACCCCCAGCGGCACGGCCGGCCGTTCGGTCGAGCTGCCCGCGGACGTCTTCGGCGTCCAGGTCAACATCCCGCTGATCCACCAGGTCGTGGTGGCCCAGCTCGCCGCGGCGCGCCAGGGCACGCACAAGACGAAGACCCGTGGCGAGGTGCGCGGCGGTGGCCGCAAGCCCTACCGCCAGAAGGGCACCGGCCGCGCCCGTCAGGGCTCGACCCGTGCGCCGCAGTTCACCGGCGGTGGTGTCGTGCACGGCCCGGTCCCGCGTGACTACGCCCAGCGGACCCCCAAGAAGATGAAGGCGGCCGCGCTGCGCGGTGCGCTGTCGGACCGGGCGCGCCACGGCCGCATCCACGTGGTGGAGTCCTTCGCCATCGGCGAGGTGCCGTCGACGAAGTCGGCCGTGTCGCTGCTGGCTGCGATCAGCGAGCGCCCCCACGTCCTGGTGGTGGCTGACCGGGCGGATGCGCTCACCTGGAAGTCGCTGCGCAACGCCCAAGCCGTCCACCTGATCGCCCCCGGACAGCTCAACACCTACGACGTGCTGGTGAGCGACGACGTCGTGTTCACCGAGAGCTCGCTCCAGGCGTTCCTGGCCGGCTCGCCGAAGGGCAAGTCCGCCAAGGCGAGCGCCACGTCGGCCGACCTGGCCGACACCGCAAGCACCAGTGAGGGGACCGAGCCGTGACCGACCTGACCGACCCCCGCGACATCCTGCTCGCGCCGGTCATCTCCGAGAAGAGCTACGGCCTGCTCGACGAGAACAAGTACACGTTTCTGGTACGCCCGGACGCGAACAAGACGCAGATCAAGATCGCTGTCGAGAAGGTGTTCGGCGTCAAGGTCAGCGACGTCAACACGCTGAACCGGCAAGGCAAGCGCAAGCGCACCAAGGCGGGGTTCGGCAAGCGCGCGGACAGCAAGCGCGCGATCGTCACCCTGCGTGAGGGCCGCATCGAGATCTTCGGGGGACCGGTCGCCTAGGTCGCAGCCGCGACCAACGCATCGGGACTCCACCTGACGAGGGACTGACATGGGCATCCGCAAGTTCAAGCCGACGACACCGGGCCGCCGTGGCTCGTCTGTCGCCGACTTCGCTGAGATCACCCGGGACACGCCGGAGAAGTCTCTGGTGCGTCCGCTGCACAGCAAGGGCGGGCGCAACAGCTACGGGCGGGTCACCACCCGGCACCAGGGTGGCGGGCACAAGCGGGCCTACCGGGTGATCGACTTCCGTCGCCACGACAAGGACGGCGTGCCGGCCAAGGTGGCCCACATCGAGTACGACCCCAACCGCACCGCCCGGATCGCCCTGTTGCACTACGCCGACGGCGAGAAGCGCTACATCATCGCCCCGCGCAACCTGGCCCAGGGTGACGTGGTGGAGGCAGGCCCGACCGCCGACATCAAGCCGGGCAACGCCCTGCCGCTGCGCAACATCCCGACGGGCACCGTGGTGCACGCCATCGAGCTGCGTCCCGGCGGCGGTGCGAAGATCGCCCGCTCGGCGGGCGCCAGCGTGCAGCTTGTCGCCAAGGACGGTCCCTTCGCACAGCTGAGGATGCCTTCGGGCGAGATCCGCAACGTCGACCTCCGTTGCCGCGCGACCGTGGGTGAGGTCGGCAACGCCGAGCAGTCCAACATCAACTGGGGCAAGGCCGGCCGGATGCGCTGGAAGGGCAAGCGCCCAAGCGTCCGTGGCGTCGCCATGAACCCTGTCGACCACCCGCACGGCGGTGGCGAGGGCAAGACCTCCGGTGGTCGGCACCCCGTCAACCCCGCCGGAAAGCCTGAAGGCCGCACGCGCCGGCGCAAGCCGAGCGACGCGCTCATCGTCCGCCGCCGCAAGACCAACAAGAAGCGCTGAGGAAGCCCGCGATGCCGCGCAGCCTGAAGAAGGGCCCCTTCGTCGACGACCACCTTCTCAAGAAGGTGGACGTTCAGAACGAGAAGGGCACCAAGAACGTGATCAAGACCTGGTCGCGCCGCTCGACGATCATCCCCGACATGCTCGGGCACACGATCGCCGTGCACGACGGCCGCAAGCACATCCCTGTCTTCGTCACCGAGGCGATGGTCGGCCACAAGCTGGGCGAGTTCGCACCCACGCGCACCTTCCGGGGCCACGTGAAGGACGACAGGAGGGCCCGCCGTGGCTGAGAACAAGACTCGGCATCTACCGGCCAACGCCGCCCTGGCGCAGGCCCGGTACGTGCGGATGACCCCCATGAAGTGCCGGCGCGTCATCGACCTGGTGCGCGGCCTGCCCGTGCAGGAGGCGATGGACATCCTGCGCTTCGCCTCGCAGGCCGCTGCCGAGCCCGTGGGCAAGGTCCTCGCGAGCGCGGTCGCCAACGCCGAGCACAACAAGCACCTCGACGCCAATGACCTCTACGTGGCCCAGGCCTACGTGGACGAAGGACCGACCCTGAAGCGGTTCCGACCGCGTGCCCAGGGCCGGGCCTACCGGATCCGCAAGCGCACCAGCCACATCACGGTCGTCGTCCAGTCCGTTCTGGACGACGCCAGCCAGGCCACCAAGGCCGGCGCCGCTTCGAAGGGGAGGGCCCGCTAGTGGGTCAGAAGGTCAACCCGCACGGGTTCCGGCTCGGTATCACCACCGACTGGACCTCCCGCTGGTACGCAGACAAGAGCTACGCGGACTACGTCAAGGAAGACGTGGCCATCCGCAAGCTGATGAGCAAGGGCATGGAGCGCGCCGGGATCTCCAAGGTCGAGATCGAGCGCACCCGTGACCGGGTCCGGGTGGACATCCACACGGCACGGCCCGGCATCGTCATCGGCCGCCGTGGCGCCGAGGCCGACCGGATCCGTGGCGACCTGGAGAAGCTGACCGGCAAGCAGGTCCAGCTCAACATTCTCGAGGTCAAGAACCCCGAGTCCGACGCTCAGCTGGTCGCGCAGGGCGTCGCCGAGCAGCTCTCGAGCCGCGTCAGCTTCCGCCGCGCCATGCGCAAGTCGATGCAGTCGGCGCTGAAGTCCCCGGGCGTCAAGGGAATCCGGGTCCAGTGCGCCGGCCGCCTCGGCGGCGCCGAGATGAGCCGTTCGGAGTTCTACCGCGAGGGTCGCGTCCCCCTGCACACGTTGCGCGCCGACATCGACTACGGCGTCTACGAAGCCCGGACGACCTTCGGCCGCATCGGCGTCAAGGTCTGGATCTACAAGGGCGACAAGGTCATGAGCCGGGCCGAGCGCGAGGCCCAGGAAGCAGCGATGCGCCAGCAACGCCGCGACCGCCCGGCTCGCCGCGGCCCCCGTTCCGGCTCGACCGGGACAACGGCCGGCGGGACCGAGGCCGGCCGTCAGGCCGCCACACCCGAGGACGGCGAGCCCGGACTGGAGGCCGCCGCGATCGAGGTCGAGGCGACCGAGGCTCCGGCGACCGAGGCTTCGGCGACCGAGGCTCCGGCGACCGAGGCTGCCCTCACCACCGCGCCGGCGCCGGCTGTCGAGGCCCCGGTCGCGACGGACAGCGCCACGGGCACGGACAACTCAGCCGGCTCCGCTGACGGCGGCGCCCCGACAGCCGAAGCGGCTCCGGACGCTCCTGCACCGAGCAAGGAGGGCTGACCATGCTGATCCCCCGGCGCCTCAAGCACCGCAAGCAGCACCATCCGGACCGCAGTGGCGCGGCCAAGGGCGGGACGTCCCTCGCGTTCGGGGAGTTCGGCATCCAGGCGCTGGAGTCCGCCTATCTCACCAATCGGCAGATCGAGTCAGCGCGTATCGCCATGACCCGGCACATCCGGCGAGGCGGAAAGGTCTGGATCAACGTCTTCCCGGACCGGCCGCTGACGAAGAAGCCGGCAGAGACCCGGATGGGCTCCGGCAAGGGCTCACCCGAGTGGTGGGTCGCCAATGTCAAGCCCGGACGCATCCTGTTCGAGCTCGCGGGTCCGCCGGAGCCGCTGGCCCGTGAGGCCATGCGCCGAGCCATGCACAAGCTGCCGATGAAGTGCCGCTTCGTCGTTCGTGAGGTGGGTGACTGATGGCTGACACACGTGCCGATGACATGCGCGCGCTCGCCGACGACGAGCTCGTGACCAAGCTCGGCGAGGCCAAGGAGGAGCTGTTCAACCTGCGCTTCCAGGTCGCGACAGGGCAGCTGGACAACAACCGTCGGCTGCAAACAGTGCGGCGCGACATCGCCCGCATCTACACCGTGATGCGCGAGCGCGAGCTCGGCATCGTGCGCACCGGCGGTGCCGCGTGAGCGAGACCAAAGGAAGTGTTGTGACAGGCGAGACCAGCAACGGCCCGACAGTGGACTCCCGCGCGTTCCGCAAGACGCGTGAGGGCCTGGTCGTCAGCGACAAGATGGACAAGACCGTCGTCGTCGCCGTCGAGGACCGCGTCCAGCACCCGCTGTACAAGAAGACGCTGCGGCGCACCAACAAGCTCAAGGCGCATGACGAGGCCAACGCCTGCGGTGTCGGCGACCGGGTCCTGCTGATGGAGACCCGGCCGTTGTCGGCCAGCAAGCGGTGGCGCGTGGTGGAGATCCTGGAGAAGGCCAAGTAGGAATCCGAGCATTCCTTGCTTGGTAGAGCGAACAGCCTCGCCCTCGGCGAGACGAAGGGGAACGGACAATGATCCAGCAGGAGTCGCGACTGCGTGTCGCCGACAACACGGGTGCGAAGGAAATCCTGTGCATCCGGGTTCTCGGCGGCTCGGGACGCCGCTACGCCGGGATCGGCGACATCATCGTCGGCACGGTGAAGGACGCCCTCCCGGGCGCGGGCGTGAAGAAGGGTGACGTCGTCAAGGCGGTCATCGTGCGCACCGTGAAGGAGCGCCGCCGGCCCGACGGCTCGTACATCCGCTTCGACGAGAACGCGGCTGTTCTGATCAAGGACGGCGGGGACCCGCGCGGGACCCGCATCTTCGGTCCGGTGGGTCGCGAGCTCCGGGACAAGAAGTTCATGAAGATCATTTCGCTCGCCCCGGAGGTGCTCTAGCCATGGCCGGCTTGTTCGTGAAGAAGGGCGACACCGTCCTCGTCATCGGTGGCAAGGACCGTGGCCTGCGCGGGAAGGTGATCTCGGCGTTGCCGGACACCGAGCGCGTGCTCGTCGAGGGCGCCAACCGGATCAAGAAGCACACCCGGGTCACGACGTCGGCCCGCGGCTCCCAGCAGGGCGGCATCGTCACGCAGGAAGCACCCGTGCACGTGAGCAACGTGCAGGTGGTCTGCCCCGCCTGCGGCAAGGCCAGCCGCATCGGCCATCGGCGGAGCGAGCCCGACGCCAACGGCAAGACCCACAGCGTCCGCGTGTGCAAGCGCTGCAACGGCGACATCTGAGGATCTGGACATGACCGTCACCACACCCGAAGCGCGTGAGCTCCCCCGGCTCAAGCAGCGCTACCGCGATGAGATCAAGCCGGCCCTGACCGAGCAGTTCTCCTACTCCAACCCGATGCAGATCCCGGGCATCGTCAAGGTCGTCGTCAACATGGGCGTCGGCGAGGCGGCCAGGGACGCCAAGCTGATCGATGGTGCGCTCAAGGACCTGACGGCCATCACCGGCCAGAAGCCTCAGCTGCGCAAGGCGACCAAGTCGATCGCCCAGTTCAAGCTGCGTGAGGGCATGCCGATCGGCGCCAAGGTCACCCTGCGCAACGACCGCATGTGGGAGTTCCTGGACCGGCTGGTGACGATCGCGCTGCCGCGCATCCGTGACTTCCGCGGCCTGTCCCCCAAGCAGTTCGACGGCAACGGCAACTACACGTTCGGGCTCACCGAGCAATCGGTGTTCCATGAGATCGACGTGGACCGGGTCGACCGTACCCGCGGCATGGACATCACCGTGGTCACGTCCGCGGCAACCGACGACGAAGGCCGCGCGCTCCTGCGGGCCCTCGGCTTCCCCTTCAAGGAGAGCTAGACCATGGCGAAGAAGTGCCTCGTCGAGAAGGCCAAGGCCAAGCCCAAGTTCGCCGTTCGCGGCTACACCCGCTGCAACCGCTGCGGGCGGCCCCGCGCCGTGTACCGCACGTTCGGCCTGTGCCGCATCTGCTTCCGTGAGATGGCGCACGCCGGCGAGCTGCCCGGCATCACCAAGTCCTCCTGGTAGTCCCTTCACTCCTCGTCGTAGGCCCCTCAGGGGGAACCGCGCCGGGAAAGGCCCGCACATGACCATGACCGACCCGATCGCCGACATGCTGACCCGCGTGCGCAACGCCAACTCGGCGTACCACGAGAGCGTCAGCATGCCGCACAGCAAGATCAAGACGCACATCGCCGAGATCCTCCAGCAGGAGGGCTACATCGCCAGCTGGGCGGTCGAGGACGGCGAGAAGGGCAAGTTGCTCTCGATCGAGCTCAAGTACGGCCCCAACCGGGAGCGGTCCATCGCCGGGGTGCGCCGGGTCAGCAAGCCCGGCCTGCGCGTGTACGCCAAGGCCGGTGCGCTGCCCAAGGTCCTGGGCGGGCTCGGCGTGGCGATCATCTCCACGTCCTCGGGGCTGCTCACCGACCGACAGGCCAACAAGAAAGGCGTGGGTGGGGAAGTCCTCGCCTACGTCTACTAGCCGGCGGACAGGAGGAGAACAGATGTCCCGAATCGGTCGCCTGCCCATCCCGGTCCCCGCTGGCGTCGAGGTCACCCTCGACGGACAGGGAGTCACGGTGAAGGGCCCCAAGGGCACCCTCACGCACACCGTCCCCGCCCCGATCACGATCGGCCGCCAGGACGACGGCACGCTGCTCGTCGAGCGGCCTGACGACGAGCGGTCCAGTCGGAGCCTGCACGGTCTGACCCGCACACTGGTCGCCAACATGGTCACCGGCGTGACGGACGGCTATGCCAAGGCCATGGAGATCCGCGGCGTCGGCTACCGCGTGGCGGCAAAGGGATCGGACCTCGAGTTCGCGCTCGGCTACAGCCACCCGGTCCCCGTGCTGGCCCCCGAAGGCATCGCCTTCGAGGTCCAGAGCCCGACGAAGTTCGTGGTCAAGGGGATCGACAAGCAGAAGGTTGGCGAAGTCGCTGCCAACATCCGCAAGCTCCGCAAGCCCGACCCCTACAAGGGCAAGGGCGTCCGCTACGAGGGCGAGCACATCAAGCTCAAGGTCGGGAAGACGGGTAAGTAATGGCTGACATCTCGACGACACGACGGCTCGGCAAGGCCCGGCGTCACTTCCGCGTCCGCAAGAAGGTCTCGGGGACGGCGGCGCGGCCCCGCCTGGTCGTGACGCGCTCCTCGCGCCACATCTCGGCCCAGATCGTCGACGACCTGGCCGGGCACACCCTGGCCAGCGCGTCCAGCCTGGAGGCCGACCTGCGCGCCGCCTCCGGCGACAAGACCGCCCTGGCCCGCCAGGTCGGCAGCCTCGTCGCCTCCCGCGCGAAGGAGAAGGGCGTCGAGGCTGTGGTGTTCGACCGCGGTGGGCACGCCTACCACGGCCGGATCGCTGCACTGGCCGACGGCGCCCGGGAGAGCGGGCTGACCTTCTGATGAACGCCCTCCCCACCCCTGACCTGAGTACGTCCATCGAGAAGAGGAACGCGTAATGCCTGGACCCCAGCGCCGCGGCGGGCAGACCGGGGGCCCCGCCACCGGGGCCGCCGGCGGTGACCGTCGCGACGGTCGTGGTGGCCGTGGCGGCGCCGCACCCGAGAAGAGCAACTACCTCGAGCGCGTCGTGGCCATCAACCGCGTCGCCAAGGTCGTCAAGGGCGGCCGGCGCTTCAGCTTCACCGCCCTGGTGGTCGTCGGCGACGGCGACGGCCAGGTCGGCGTCGGATACGGCAAGGCCAAGGAGGTCCCCGCAGCGATCGCCAAGGGTGTGGAGGAGGCGAAGAAGCACTTCTTCCGCGTCCCCCGCATCGGAGCGACCATCCCCCACCCGATCCAGGGTGAGGCCGCCGCCGGCGTGGTCCTGCTGAAGCCCGCCAGCCCCGGAACGGGCGTCATCGCCGGCGGCCCCGTCCGCGCGGTGCTGGAGTGCGCCGGGATCCACGACGTGCTGTCGAAGTCGCTCGGCTCGTCAAACCCGATCAACATCGTGCACGCCACGGTGGCGGCGTTGAAGGGCCTGGTCCGTCCCGAGGAGATCGCGGCCAAGCGCGGTCTGCCGCTCGAGGACGTGGCCCCGGCAGCCATGCTGCGCGCCCGGGCCCAGGCGGGATCGTCCTGATGGGCCGCCTCAAGGTCACCCAGGTCAAGTCCGGGATCGGTGGCAAGCAGAACCAGCGCGACACGCTGCGCTCGCTCGGCTTGAAGCGGATTTCCGACGTCGTCGTCAAGGAAGACCGTCCCGAGATCCGCGGGATGGTGCACACCGTCACGCACCTCGTGACGGTCGAGGAGGTCGAGTAGCCATGGCAGCCGATTCGTCAGCCCCGGGAACGCAGGACGCCACCGAGGGGGCAGCCCGTCCGGGCAGCGCCTTGAAGGTGCACCACCTCCGCCCGGCCCCCGGCGCCAAGAAGGACCGGACGAGGGTCGGTCGCGGGCACGGCAGCAAGGGCAAGACGGCAGGCCGCGGTACCAAGGGAACCAAGGCGCGCTACCAGGTGCCCGCCGCATTCGAAGGCGGCCAGATGCCCCTGCACATGCGTCTGCCCAAGCTCAAGGGGTTCAAGAACCGCTTCCGCACCGAGTACCAGGTCGTCAACCTCGACCGGATCGCTGAGCTCTTCCCGAAGGGGGGCACCGTCGGTGTCGACGAGCTCGTCGCCTCCGGCGCAGTCCGGGGGAACCGGCTGGTCAAGGTCCTCGGTGGGGGAGACCTGGGAGTCGCCCTGAACCTCACGGCGCACGCGTTCTCAGCCTCGGCCAAGGAGAAGGTCAGCGCCGCCGGCGGCTCGGTGACCGAGCTCTAGCAGCACCCCGGGGTCGGTGCCGCCGGGCGGCACCGACC
>JALYIZ010000033.1 GCA_030775505.1 Actinomycetota bacterium
GCCCCTGCCTGGCCGACCCGCGCACCCTCGTGTCCACCCGTCGCGCCGACGTGGTCGCGGCCCTCGAGAGGGCCCGACGGTCCATCGGCGCCCGGCTCGACAGCGAGGAGCAGAACCTCACGCACACCCGGGCGCGGGTGGTGATGCTGTCCCCCCAGGCCACCCTCGACCGTGGCTACGCCGTCCTGCGCATCCCCGACGGGACAGTGGTGCGCGACGCCGCCGAGGTCCTGGCCGGCCAGCACCTCACCGCCCGGCTGGCCAGGGGTGAGCTTCCCGTCATCGCCGAGTGAGCTCAGCGCGCCGGCATGCCCGGTCGGTTACCGGGTGCCAGCCAGGCCATCGTGGCCCCACCGAGGACCTGGAAGCCGAACGACTCATAGAGGGGTCGCCCGTCGTCGGTCGCGCGGAGATCCACGCGCGGGATGTCCCGCTCCGCGAACCACCCCATCAGCGCTGCGAAGACGGCGCGGGCGTGACCCTTGCGCTGGTGCGCCGGTTCGGTGCTCATCGAGGCGATGTGCCCGCGCCGACCGTCGAACTGGTTCGGCGCCGGCAGGTGCTCCTCCAGCCACCCGCACCCGCACGAGACCAGCCGCCCGTCGCCCGGCACCACGAACGCGACGAACTCCTCCGTGGCGAGTCGGCGGGAGAATGCCTCCGTGCACCTGGCGCGCCAGGCCGGGTCCTGGGCCCCAGTGCCCATCGCCTCGTGCATCAGGCCGCGCAGCCGCATCAGCTCCGCGGCGTCCTCCACCGTCGCCCGCCGTAGGGTGCCCACGTGGACGATCCTGCCAGCCTGCCCTACGAGTCGGCCCGCGACGAGCTCACCGAGGTCGTCCGCCGCCTCGAAGCCGGTGGCGCGACTCTCGAGGAGTCACTCTCGCTGTGGGAACGGGGCGAAGAGCTCGCCCGGATCTGCCAGCAGTGGCTGGACGGGGCGAAGGCGCGCCTCGACGCCGCCCTGACCGAGGCGACGCCGAACACGTAGCGGGAGCCTTACCGTGGCCGGGTGCACCTGGAGTTCGCCGGCGAGGTCTGGTTCTGGAAGGGGCCCGCACCCTGGCACTACGTGACCGTGCCTGAGCCCGAGTCGGCAGAGATCGCTGCAGTCGCCAGCGCAGTCACCTACGGCTGGGGCGTCATCCCCGTCACGGCGACAGTCGGCGGGACGACGTGGACCACGTCGTTGTTCCCCAAGGACGGCCGCTACCTGGTCCCCTTGAAGGCAGCCGTCCGCAGGGCTGAGGAGATCGAACTGGGTGAGTCCATCCGGGTCCGCCTGGACCTGGCGCTCGGCCGCTCTTAGCAGACGCGAAGGCGTTGAACCGGCGGACCGCTGGTGCCGCTCACCCTCGTGGGGTCAGGCTCTCTGCCAGGACGGTCAGCTCCTCGATCGGGGCGGAGTCCCGGAAGCTGCCCAGCACGACGGTCAGCTCGGGCCCGCTCCACACCAGCGACAAGGAACCTCCCGAGCCGCGCACCTCCCGCCAGGTGCGCCCGCCGGCCTGCACCGAGCCCACGTCACGCCCGTGGGCGGTGAGGTCGGCGACAAACGTCCCTGGCGGACCGGCCTGCGCGTCGAACTCCGCGTACTGCTCGATCGGCGTCACATAGCCGATCCGCAGCCGCGGCGGGGCGGCGGTGTAGTTGGACGACGTGGGCCGCCAGGTCGCGGGGAGGAAGCCCGGCACGACCGCAGTTGGGACGGCGCGCTGGAAGGCACGGACGTCGTTCAACGGATCTATCACGCGCACCACGCGACTGCTGGCGGCCGGGGCACGGTGCAGATAGAGCAGGCCCGCCGCGATGAGCAGCACGACGCCGAGAGAGCGGACCATGTCCATCGCGGTCTCGCGGCCGCGCCGGCGTTTGCTCACCGGCCGGCCCGGATGTCGGCCATCGCGTCGAGCACCGACAGCGTCTCCTCGAGGGTGTTGTAGAAGTGGGGGGACACGCGGATGCCGACGCCGGGCCGGTGGTCGACCACGAACCCGCGGCTGTGCAGTTCGTCATGCACCGCCTGGCTGTCGCCGGGGTCGATCGTCACATGGCCACCGCGGCGCGTGGGCTCGACGGGGGACCGGACGGTGAACCCGCGTTCGATCGCCGCCTCGACGAGGGGCTGAGTCATCGACTGCGAGCGCTCCCGGACCCGGGCGATCCCGATCCCGGCCAAGGCCTCGTACGCAGGCGCCGCCGCGTAAGCGGCGGGCACCCCGGGCGTGCCGCCGGCGAAGCGCATGACCCCCGGGGCGTAAGCCAGCTCAGGGTCGAAGGCGAACGGCGCAGCAGTCCCGAACCAGCCGGTCGTCACCGGTCGCAGGGACTCGCTGACGTCGGGCGCCGCGTACAGCCAACCGTTACCCGGGCCCCCGGAGAGGTACTTCACCGAGCCACCCAGATAAACGTCGGCGCCGAGCGCGACGACATCGACGGGGAGCGTGCCGGCGGCCTGGTACCCGTCCACGAGGCAGAGCGCGCCGACCTCGTGCGCGCGGCGCACCAAGGCGGCGACGTCCACGACCGTGGAGGTACGGAACAGGACGTGGGAGCAGGCGACGAGAAGCGTGCGTTCGTCGATCGCCGCAAGCATCCGGTCGAGGTCGAAGGCGATGCCGTCGGGTTCGGCCTCGATGACGAGGGTCTGCCCACCGAGCCGGGGCAGCTGGGAAAAGGTGTTGAGACTGCCGGGCCAGTCGAGCGCAGAGGTGACCAGGCGGTTGCGCTCGCCAGACCAGTCCAGGCTGGTGATCACGTCACCGAGGATGTCCGCGACGTTCTGACGCATCACGGTGGTGCCCGCGGGGGCTCCGACGAGGCTGCCCACGAGATCAGCGACGCGAGTCATCTCGGGCATCCACTCGTCCCAGGCGACGACCCCCCGCTCGGCCCACAGACGGGTGTAGGCGGCCAACCGGTCGGGGGTCTCCCGGTGCATCGCGCCGAGGGTGTGGCTCGCCAGGTACGTCGTGCGGGCCAACACCGGATAGTCGTCGCGAAGCGCGAGCAGGTCGTCATGGACGGCCGCCATCGGGCCCTCCGATCCGGCTGATCAGCGCGAGGACGTCGCGTGCGAGCTGGGAGGCGGCGTGTTCGTCCTCGCAGACCGCGACCTCGTGTCCGGCCTCGCTCACCACCGTCGTCAGCACGAGGACCAGGGCGTCCCCCCAGGGCTCCGGCGCGTCCTCGGGCCCGGTGCGCAGCAGCGTCGCGTTGCGCCGGGTCCACTCGCGGTAACGTCGCCGGGCCACCAGCTCGAAGCCCGGCGGGCCGCCACCGGCGAGGTAGAGCCGGGCCAGGTCGCGCTCCGCCCAACAGCCCTCAAGATAGCCGCGGGCCCCCGCGACGAACAACGCCACCGGGTCGGACTCACCGGCCGCCCGCGCGGCGCGCACCGCGCTGGACGCCCGCTCCTCTTGGCGTCGCTGGTACTCCTCGAACAGCGCGAGGTACAGCTCAGCCTTGCCGCCGAAGTGGTGGTAGAGGCTGCCCACGCTCGCGCCGGCCTTCGCGACGACGTCGGCGATGGACGCCTCCGCGAAGCCTGAGGCGGTGAAGACCTCGCGGGCCGCCGAGACCAGCGAGCCGCGCGTGGCGGCGGCTCGGCCCGTCATGGCGCGACGTAGGGGATGCGCGGGCGCTGGGCCACTTCTCCGACGCTCCCCCATTCCGGACCGCCCAGTCGCGACACCGGCTCGAGCAGGTCGATGGCCGGCCGGCCATCGCGCAGGACCGCCTCGTCGACGGCGAGGTGCAGGACCTCCCCGAAGACCACGGTCGAATCGCCGAAGCAGGTGGTGGTCAGCAACCGGCATTCGATCGCGACCGGGGACTCCGCGACCCGGAACGGGGTCACGGCGACGCTCGGTTCCCGGGTCACCCCGGCCATGTCGAACTCGCTGACGTCAGGTGGATACTCCGTACCGGTGACGTTGACCTTGTCAGCCAGCGGCGCAGTGGCCATGCACACCACGAACTCGCCGGTGTCGACGGCGTTGCGGAGGCTGTCCTTGGTGCCCACCGAGGTGAACTGGACGACCGGCGGCTGAACGCAGGAGATCGTGAAGAAGCTGTGCGGCGCGAGGTTGTCGACTCCGCCCACCGAGCGCGTGGACACCCAGGCGATCGGGCGCGGGACGACGATGCTCGTGAGCAGGCCGTAGACAGTGCGGCCCATCTCTGCGGCGTCGTACTCCTGGCGGATCACGACGGGCAGCCTCTCATCCGGGTGCGAAACAGCCCGCGCTGGATAGGCTGACCCCATGAGCGAGCCGCGCCCGGAAGCCCCCGACCGCAACATCTCGCTGGAGCTGGTCCGGGTCACCGAGGCCGCGGCGATGGCGGCCGGTCGCTGGGTCGGCCGTGGCGACAAGATCGGCGGGGACGGCGCGGCGGTCGACGCGATGCGCCAGCTGATCGGGACCGTCTCGATGAACGGCGTGGTCGTCATCGGCGAGGGTGAGAAGGACGAGGCCCCGATGTTGTTCAACGGGGAGGCGGTCGGCGACGGGAACGGCCCGGAGTGCGACGTGGCCGTCGACCCGATCGACGGCACCACGCTGATGGCCAAGGGCATGCCCAACGCGATCGCCGTCATGGCCGTGGCCGAGCGCGGGACGATGTACGACCCGTCGGCGGTCTTCTACATGGAGAAGCTGGTGACCGGCGCCGACGCCGCCCCCTTCGTCGACATCACAGCTCCCGTCGCCCACAACGTCCAAGCCGTGGCGAAGGCCAAAGGCGGCTCGGCGGAGGACGTCACGGTCTGCATCCTCGACCGGCCGCGGCACGAGCAGCTCGTCGCCGAGGTGCGCGAGACCGGCGCGCGGATCAAGTTCATCAGCGACGGGGACGTCGCGGGTGCCGTCATGGCCGCCAGTGAGGGGACCGGCGTCGACCTGCTGCTGGGCATCGGAGGGACCCCTGAGGGGATCATCACGGCCTGCGCCGTCAAGTGCCTCGGCGGGGTCATCCAGGGCCGGCTGTGGCCGCAGAAGGAGGCGGAGTTCACCAACGCCGCCGCCGCGGGGCTCGACCTCACCGCCGTGCTGACGACCGACGACCTGGTGCGCAGCGACAACGTCTTCTTCGTCTGCACAGGCGTCACCGACGGCGAGCTCGTCCGGGGAGTGCGCTACCGAGGCGGGGGCGCCACCACCGAGTCCCTGGTGATGCGCTCCAAGTCCGGCACGATCCGTCGGGTGATCAGCGAGCACCGGTTCTCCAAGCTCAGCGCTTACTCGTCCATCGACTTCGAGCACGCCCGCTAGCAGTGCGCGTCGCCACCTGGAACGTCAACTCGATCGGCGCCCGCCTCCCGCGCCTGCTCCCCTGGCTGGACGAGGTGGCGCCCGACGTCGTCGCACTGCAGGAGACCAAGTGCGCCGACTCAGCCTTCCCGCACGGCGAGCTTCGGGCGCTGGGATACGAGTCGGCGCACTCCGGGGACGGCAGGTGGAACGGGGTCGCGGTGGTCTCGCGGGTGGGGTTGGCCGACGTCGACCTCACCCTTGCCGGGCACCCGGAGCCGCGCGTCGCGTCGGCCCAGTGCGGTCCGCTGCACGTGACGTCGGTGTACGTCCCCAACGGGCGGAGCCTGGACGACCCGCACTATGAGTACAAGCTGGAGTGGTTCGGCGCGCTCGCGGCCCGGCAGGCCGGGGTCGCCGGGCCCCGGGTCGTCATGGGCGACATGAACGTCGCCCTCACCGACGCCGACGTCTGGGACGTCAAGGCGTTCGCAGGGTCCACGCACGTGACACCGGCCGAGCGGGCGGGTCTGCAGCGGGTGATCGACACCGGGCTGCGCGACATCGTCCCCCGTCCCGGCAAGGGGCCGAACCCGTTCACCTACTGGGACTACCGCGCCGGGATGTTCCACAAGGACATGGGAATGCGCATCGACTACGTGCTCGCGTCGGTCTCCCTGGGCGTCACCGACGCCTACGTCGACCGCGAGGCCCGCAAAGGCACCGGCCCGTCCGACCACGCGCCGATTGTTGTCGACCTCGACATCTAGGCTTGGGCCGTGCCCGAGTTCGCCTACACCGACCTGCTCCCCACCGGCCCGGACGAGACCCCCTATCGGCTCCTGACCACCGATGGGGTCTCGGAGGTCAACGCCGCGGGTCGCTCCTTCCTCCAGGTCGACGGCTCGGCATTGACGCTGCTCGCCAGCACCGCGATGCGCGATATCGCCCACCTGCTCCGGCCGGCTCACCTGGCCCAGTTGCGCCGGATCCTCGATGACCCGGAGGCATCGCCCAACGACCGTTTCGTGGCGCTGGACCTGCTCAAGAACGCCAACATCGCCGCCGGTGGCGTGCTCCCGATGTGCCAGGACACCGGCACGGCCATCGTCATGGGCAAGCGCGGTCTCGGGGTCCTGACCGACGGGCGGGATGAGGAGCATCTTTCGCGGGGCGTCTTCGACGCCTACACGACGCTCAACCTGCGTTACTCCCAGCTCGCGCCGCTGACCATGTGGGAGGAGCGCAACACCGGCTCCAACCTCCCAGCCCAGATCGAGCTCTATGCGACGGGTAGCGACCACTACAGCTTCCTGTTTATGGCCAAGGGCGGCGGCTCGGCGAACAAGTCCTACCTCTACCAGGAGACCAAGGCGGTCCTGAACCCCGCCGCCATGGCGCGCTTCCTCGCCGAGAAGATCGCCTCCCTCGGAACTGCCGCCTGCCCCCCGTACCACCTGGCCGTCGTCATCGGCGGCACCTCCGCCGAGTTCGCACTCAAGACGGCCAAGTACGCCAGCGCGAAGTACCTCGACACCCTGCCGACGTCCGGCTCACCAACAGGGCACGGCTTCCGCGACCTCGACCTCGAGCTCGAGGTGCTGGAGATGACCCGCGCGCTCGGCATAGGGGCGCAGTTCGGCGGCAAGTACTTCTGTCACGACGTCCGGGTGGTGCGGCTGCCCCGGCACGGCGCCTCCTGCCCGGTGGCGATCGCCGTCTCCTGCTCGGCCGACCGCCAGGCCAGAGGGAAGATCACCGCCGAAGGCGTCTTCCTGGAGCAGCTCGAGACCGAGCCGGCGCACTACCTGCCGGAGGTCACCGACGAGCACCTCGACGACGACGTGGTGCGCATCGACCTTCGCCAGCCGATTGCCGACATCCGCGCGGCCCTGTCCCGCCTACCGGTCCGCACCCGCGTGTCACTGTCCGGACCGCTTGTGGTCGCTCGCGACATCGCCCACGCCAAGATCGCCGAGCTGCTCGACGCGGGCCAGCCGATGCCGGCGTACCTGCGCGACATGGCGGTCTACTACGCAGGTCCCGCGAAGACGCCGGCCGGGTACGCGAGCGGCTCCTTCGGGCCCACGACGGCCGGCCGGATGGACTCCTACGTCGACCGATTCCAGGCAGCGGGAGGCTCGCTGGTCATGCTGGCGAAGGGAAACCGGTCGGCGGCGGTCACCGCAGCCTGCAAGGCGCACGGCGGCTTCTACCTCGGGTCCATCGGCGGGCCGGCTGCGCGGCTGGCCCAGGACTGCATCACGTCGGTCGAGGTGCTGGAGTACCCCGAGCTCGGGATGGAAGCGGTGTGGCGGATCGAGGTGCAGGACTTCCCCGCGTTCGTCGTCGTCGACGACAAGGGGAACGACTTCTTCGCCAACCCCTCCGGCGCAGTCCCGGTGCAGCTGACGAGCCGGCCCTAGCTAGCCCCCTGTCGGCCGGGCGGCGGCGAGCACCAGCACCACCGCCACCACGCCCACGACAACGGCGACCAGCAGCTGGCCCTGTGCCAGGAGAACCACGAGAGCCAGCAGGGCCGCCAGGACGACCCAGGCCAGGAACGCACGACGGCTCGGCATGGGAGTGGGCCTACCCCGTGTCCGCCGGGGCACACTGCCAGGCATGAGTGACCAGTGGCGCACCGAGCACGACAGCATGGGCGACGTCCTTGTGCCGGCGGCGGCGAAGTGGCGAGCCCAGACGCAACGAGCCGTGGAGAACTTCCCCGTCTCGGGCATCCGGCTCGAACGCTCGCACATCGCCGCGCTGGGCCGGATCAAGCAGGCCGCCGCGACCGTGAACGGCCAGCTGGGGGTGCTCACCGAAGCTGTCGCCCAGGCCATCGTCTCTGCCGCCGGCGAGGTCGCCGAAGGCCGCTGGGATGACGAGTTCCCACTGGACGTGTTCCAGACGGGAAGCGGGACCTCCAGCAATATGAACGCCAACGAGGTCATCGCCACGCTCGCTACCGCCCGACTCGGTGCGCCGGTGCACCCCAACGACCACGTCAACGCGTCGCAGTCGAGCAACGACGTATTCCCCAGCAGCATCCACATCGCTGCGGGGCTGACGGTGACCGCCGACCTCATCCCGGCTCTGGACCAGCTCGCGGCCGCCCTGGGCCGCAAGAGCGCGGAGTTCGCCGGCGTGGTGAAGAGCGGCCGGACGCACCTCATGGACGCCACCCCGGTGACGCTGGGACAGGAGTTCGGCGGATACGCCGCACAGGTCCGGTACGGGGCCGACCGGGTCCGGGAGGTGCTGCCCCGGCTGCTGGAGCTTCCCCTTGGAGGGACCGCCGTCGGGACCGGGATCAACACGCCGGCGGGTTTCGCGGCCCGCGTCATCGCCGAGGTCGCCGCGGCCACCGGGCTAGCCCTCACGGAGGCGCGCGACCACTTCGAGGCCCAGGGAGCGCGCGACGCCCTCGTCGAAACCAGCGGTGCTCTCCGCACGGTCGCCGTCAGCCTCTACAAGATCGTCAACGACCTCCGCTGGATGGGGTCGGGTCCACGGGCCGGCCTGGGGGAGCTCGCGCTTCCCGACCTCCAGCCCGGCTCATCGATCATGCCGGGAAAGGTCAACCCGGTCATTCCCGAGGCGGTCGGGATGGTCTGTGCGCAGGTCATCGGCAACGATGCGACCGTGGCGTTCGCCGGGGCCTCCGGGACGTTCGAGCTGAACGTGATGATGCCCGTGATGGCGCGCAACCTGCTGGAGTCCATCCGGCTGCTGTCTGCCGCCTGCCGCCTGCTCGCCGAGCGATGCGTCGATGGGATCGCCGCCAACGCCGAGCATTGCCGCGAACTGGCGGAGTCCTCGCCCGCCATCGTCACGCCGCTCAATCGCTACCTCGGCTACGAGGAGGCGGCCAAGGTGGCGAAGCGGGCGCTGGCAGAGCGGACCACGATCAGGGCGGTGGTCCTTGCCGGCGGTTACCTCGAGCGGGGGCTGCTCACCGTCGGGCAGCTCGATGCGGCCCTGGACGTCCTGGCGATGACGCGGGGATCCGACGGGTAGGGCGCGACCCGACGGGTAGGGCAGCGTCATGAGCCCAGCCCCGACGTCCGAGCGCCACACCGCCGCCGGGCGCTTCTTCCGCAACCCCGAGACGGGCAAGCCCGCCGTGGTCCAGGCGCCGAATCTCCCCCTCTCCGTGTGGCTGGCCGCGACGCTTGCCCGCCTGGTGTTCGCGCACCACGGGTGGGTCGGGACCGCGCTCTCGGCCGTGGGGACCCTCAGTCTGGCGGTGTGGGCCGTGCTTGAGGTCGCGCGAGGGGACAGTCCGTTCCGGCGCGTCTTGGGCGCCCTGGTCCTGGCCGGCCTGCTGGCCAGCCTGCTGATCCGCTAGCGCAAGCCGGACTCTCCCGGCCGCCGCGGGGGCCGTGCGCTCCCCTCAAGATCGCGTGCCGGGATGTTGCCCCTCCAGGGGCCACCTCGCGGCACACGATCATGGTCCTGGCCCACCCAACCGGTCGGTCAGCGCAGACATCACGGCCGACGCCCGCGGACGGGGACCTTCGGCCCTGGCGGACAGACCCCCCGCGATGAGGCTGCGACCAGCGCCGACGCCAACGACAGGATGCAGATGACGAGCGTGCAAGCATTGCCCGTGACCCGAACGGGGGCTCCCGAGGCAGCGTTGTGCCCTGTGCGGGCGCGCGGACTCGTCAAGGCCTACGGCCGCACGGTTGCCGTCGACGGCGTGGACCTGGAGATCCAGGCCGGGGAGGTCGTCGGCTTCCTCGGGCCCAACGGCGCCGGCAAGACCACCGTGCTCCGCGTGCTCAGCGGGGCACTGCGCGCTACGGCCGGCCAGGTCACCGTGCTCGGCCGCGACCCGTTCCGCGAGGCAGCCCGTGTCCACCAGCAGGTGGGGTATTTGCCCGGCGACCTGCGCCTCCCGACGCACCTGACCGGCGCGCGCGTCCTCGACCTGTGCGCGGCCGGCCGCACCGACCCGGGCCAAGACCGCGCCCGCCTGGTGGATGAGCTCGACGTCCCGCTTACCGTGCCCGTCTCCGACCTGTCCAAGGGGAACCGGCAGAAGCTCGGCATCGTGCAGGCCCTGATGTCGCGCCCCCGCCTCCTGCTCCTCGACGAACCGACCAGTGGCCTGGACCCCATCGCCCAGCAGGTCCTGGAGAATCTGCTGCGCACCGCCGCCGCGCGGGGTGCCGCCGTGCTGCTGTCCAGCCACATCCTGCGGGAGGTGGAGCAGGTCGCTGAGCGCGTCGTGATGCTCCGGGGCGGCAAGGTCACGGCCGCCACGACGCTTCGGGAGCTGCGTGCCGCGGCACCGCACGACGTCCGCGTGGATGTCGAGGACCCGGCCACGGCCCAACGGCTGGGTCAGGTGCGCGGCGTCCGCGGGCTGGTGACCACGGGGAGCACGATCAGCTGCACCGTGCCCACCGAGGGCCTCAGTGAGCTCCTGCAGGTCCTGGCCGCCGGTCGGGTGCGCGACGTGAGCATCACGCCGGCCGACCTCGAGACGCTGTTCCGGCACTACTACCAGGGGACGTGAGATGCGGACCCTTCTGCTCCAGCAGCTGCGTGACCGCCGCGCCTCGATGGTCGGGTGGACGCTGGGCTGGCTCACCCTCGTCGGCATGTACGTCGCCACCTGGCCCACGATCAAGACGCATGGCCGGCAGTACGACGACATCCTGCGCGGCCTTCCGTCGGCACTCCGGTCGGTGCTGGGCAGCCAGAGCGGCGGGGCGTTCAGCACCCCGGCGGGGTACTTCACCGCTGAGCTGCTGGCCATCACCGGTCCCTTGGTGGCCATCACGATGGGGGTGCTTCTGGGCGCGGGGCTGCTGGCGCGAGACGAGGAGGACGGCAGCCTCGAGCTGTTGCTGGCCCAGCCGGTGAGCCGCACGACGGTCCTGCTCAGCCGGGTGACCGTCGCCGGCGCCGAGCTCGTGGGTGTCCTTGCCCTGGCCGGCCTCGCCCTGTTCGCGAGCGGCCTGCTCGTCGACCTGCACGTCGGTGTCACCACGTGTCTGCCGGCGACGGCGATGCTCGCGCTCCTGGGAGTCCAGGCCATGACGCTCGCGCTCCTGGTCGGCGCGGTCAGCGGCCGCTCCACCCCCGCCCGGGCGGTGGCGGGTGCCGCCGGACTGGTGGCCTTCCTGCTCAATGCGTTGGGGCCGAGCATCTCGTGGCTGTCCGGCGTCGTCCCCGTCTCGCCGTTCCACACGCTGATGGCGAGCGACCCGTTCCGCAGAATGCCGCCAGGCACCTCGGTCCTGACCCTGGTGGCACCGGCGGCCGCATTCGCGGCCGCGGCCGTCGTGCTCTTCCGCCGCCGCGACCTGCGCCTGCGCTGACCGCGCCTGCTGACCTGCGCCAAAGTTGCACCCGACCGTCGCCGGCGCCGGACATGCCGGGGGCCCACTCCTTCCACCCAGCAGGAAGGAGCGGGCCCCAGGTCGAGCGGCGGTGGACCCCCGGGGTTCAGGCAGGGGTGCAGCGCCTCACCCTGTCAAACGAGGGTCGCGCGGGATCCTCGCGCGCCGTCGCAGAAAAAGTTTTCAGCCGATCGGGAGGTCCTCGAGCATCTCCGTGACGAGGGCCGCGATGGGGGACCGCTCGGACCGGGTGAGGGTCACGTGGGCGAACAACGGGTGGCCCCTGAGCGCTTCGATGACCGCTGCGACCCCGTCGTGCCGGCCGACCCGCAGGTTGTCCCGCTGGGCGACGTCGTGCGTGAGGACGACCCGCGAGCCCTGGCCCAGCCGGGACAGCACGGTGAGCAGGACACCCCGCTCGAGCGACTGGGCCTCGTCGACGATGACGAACGCGTCGTGCAGCGAGCGCCCACGGATGTGCGTCAGCGGCAGCACCTCGAGCATGCCGCGGGCGAGCACCTCCTCGACGATCTCGGGTGCGACGAGGGCACCGAGGGTGTCGAAGACCGCCTGGGCCCAGGGCCCCATCTTCTCGCTCTCGCTACCCGGCAGGTAGCCGAGCTCCTGGCCGCCGACCGCGTACAGGGGACGGAACACCACCACTTTCTTGTGCGCCCGGCGTTCCATCACCGACTCGAGCCCGGCGCACAGCGCGAGAGCGGACTTGCCGGTGCCGGCGCGCCCGCCGAGCGAAACGATCCCGACGTCGGGGTCGAGGAGCAGCTCGATGGCCACCCGCTGCTCGGCGGAACGGCCGTGCAGGCCGAACGCATCCCGGTCCCCCCGCACCAACCGGACCGACTTGTCGGGGGCCACCCGGCCCAGCCCGCTGCCGCGCGAGGACAGCAGCACCAGTCCCGTGTGGGTGGGCAGCTCGCGGGCCTCCTCGAGCTCGAGGCGACCGCTCTCGTAGAGCGCGTCGAGGTCACCGGCCTCGACGGCGATCTCGGCCATGCCCATCCAGCCGGTGTCCACGGCGAGCTCCGCCCGATACTCCTGGGCGGTCAGGCCGATCGCGGCCGCCTTGACCCGCAACGGCAGGTCCTTGCTGACGAGAACGACCTCGAGCCCCTCCGAGGACAGGTTCGCCGCCACCGCGAGGATCCGGGTGTCGTTCTCCGCCACCCGGAAACCGGCTGGCAGCACCGCGCTGTCGGTGTGGTTGAGCTCGACCCGCACCGTGCCCTGGCCGAACGGGACCGGCTCGTCGAGCCGGCCGTGCTTGATGCGCAGGTCGTCGAGCAGCCGCAGCGCCTGGCGGGCGAACCACCCGAGCTCGGGGTGGTCGCGCTTGCCTTCGAGCTCGGAGATCACGACGAGGGGCAGGACCACCTCGTGCTCGGCGAAGCGCCCCATCGCTCCCGGGTCGGACAGCAGGACGGAGGTGTCGAGCACATAGGTCGTCACAGAGGGCCCCCTGGGCCGCCCGGATCGGGGCGGGGGTCGTCGTGCGGGACCGGGACCTGGCCACCAGGGCCGGGTCGCGGCCCCCTCACGTCCGCCTGACGGCGGGGTGCGGCCACAGTGCCTCCCGGGCGACCAGCGGGATGCCGGCCGCTGTCGCGACGGTAGGACGCACCCGGCCGCGTGGGTGGGAGACACGCCTGAGCAAAAGGGTGAACGGGGCCAGAACGGCGCTACAGCTGCGCGCGGATCCCCGACGGCGTGAGCTGCTCATCAAGCAGGCGGACGAACCGGTCCCCGACCGGCTGCCCCTCGGGGCGCGCGGCGAGCCAGGCGGCCAGGAGTCGTTCCCCCTCGACATAGGTGGAGATGTAGGCCCGCCACAGCGGGTCGGTGAGGAACTGCACGGCCTTGTCGGCGTGCGCGCGGGGCAACAGCGCCCACCGCTCGAGATGCGCCACCACCTCCTCGAGGTCGCCACCACGGTCGTGCAGCAGCAGGGCAGCGTCCTGCTGCACCGAGCCCAGCGGCGCGCCGGCGCGGGCCACCTGCTCCGCGAGCTCCCCGTCGTAGCGGATCCCGAGGTCGGCGTAGAGGTCCTGAACCAGGGGACCCCACCCCTCGGCCAGCCCGACGCCGTCGAGCCCGAGGTCGGCCAGGCCCTCGGCGAGCAGGCACTCGGGTGTGTTCACGAGGAAGACCGTCAGCTCCGGCCGACCCGGCAGGCCCGTCTCCTTGCGGCAGTGCTCGGTGTGGTGCCCGGGGTAGGACTCGTGCGCCACCAGCGCGGGCAGCGCACCGAGCCCCACCGGCAGGTCGGCGTTGATCGCGACGCGGCTGCGCAGCCCGCCGAGGTAGTAGTTGAACCCGCTCCACGGACGGTCGGTCACGACCTCGTAGTCGACGGTCTCCCCCTCCGGCAGGCCGAACCCGCCCCGCACCCGGTCCCGCAACAGGCTGGACACGGCCTCGACGGCCTCCCCGAGCCGGTCCGGGGGCACCTCGTTGGCCTTGCGGTAGGCGGCGCGCCGCTCACCCAGCGACCCCTCGCCGGGCAGCAGCGCGGACAGCTGCGCGTGCGCGTCGGCGTAGGCCGACTCGTCGCCCATCGCCGGGCGCACCTGGAAGTACGCCTCGACCTGGTCGACGAAGCCGACCGGCTCCCCCGCGAGGACGCGCGCGCTGGTCTCGAGCCCGGTGAGCTGCCCGGCGAGCCACACCCGCCGCTCGTCCGGCAGGTCGCTCGACGGCAGCTCGCCGAGCAGGGTGCGGGCC
>JALYIZ010000034.1 GCA_030775505.1 Actinomycetota bacterium
CCAGCACGGTCGCCCGCCCGGCCCGCCCGAGCGCGTCTGCCAGCCCGGTGTCCGTGAGGACCCGCTCCAGCAGCACGACGGCGTGATCAGGGGAGTCGGCGACCAGCGCGTTGACACCCGGTTCGACGGCCAGGCCGATGGTCGCGTGCCGGCTGACGACGACGGGACGCCCGGCGGCCCAGGCCTGCAGAACGGTGGTCTTGACCCCGGTCCCGGCATCGGCCGGCACCAGCACGGCCTTGGCTCGCGGGTAGAACGGCCGGACGTCCGGAACCAGGCCAGTGACGACGTCGCCGGGTCCCGCGAGCTGCTCGATGCCGGGACCCGAGCGACCGACGAAGCCCCACCGCCAGTCAGTCCGCCGGCGGGCCACGAGGACGACATCCCGCGCCGGCAGCCAGTTTCGGTCCCTGCTCAGGTCGCCGAAGACGGCCACGTCGATGTCGGGTGCCGGCGCCGGCAGCGGGGCGAAGTGCTCGGGATCCACAGCATGCGGGAGGACCCGGGTGCGCAGGCCGTAGCGGGCGAACCAGGCCTGCTCCTGCTCGCTGATCGCCGTGGCGAGGAACGCGCGCTCGGCGACCTGGCGGTAGAGGCTCGCTGTGCGCCGCGCGTCCCAGTGGCGCAGCAGACGCCGCACAGGACCGTGCGTCGGTGGGCTCAGCCGCTCCCAGCCCTCCTCGAGCAACGCCACGACTGGCACCCCGTGAGGCAGTCGCCGCAGCACGTGGGCCAGGTAGGGCAGGTGGACCACGACGACGTCGGGACGGGTCTGCGCGATCACCTCTGCCAAGGGCCCGGCAGGCACCTGGCACATGTATGGCGTGGAAGGGCTGAGCAGTCGCCGGACTTTCGTGAGGAGTGGGCGCAGGTCGACCGGGCCGGGTCCCGGCAGGGAGCGCCACGGGCGGACCGCAGATGTCGCGGACAGGCCGAGCGGGTCCGGATTACCGGCCACCGTCACGAGGGACACGTCATGGACGTCCGCCAGGCCGATCAACAGGCCCACGAGGCGCCCGCCGAATCCGTTGGTCCCGTCCAGGGACGCCGGCACATCACTGACCACGGTGACGCGCAGTCGCCGGGCCGGGGAGGGGCTCGTCACCGGACCGACGGGAGGCGGAGTCCGGGCACCCCCCCAGGCTAGCGAGGCGGGTTAGGCTCGATCCTTGCCCTGGCCGGGGCCGAGGACCAGGAGGGCAGGGTCGTTGGACGCCGCACCGCGCGCCAGCGTCATCCTCTGCGTGCGCAACGGAGGAGACACCCTGGTCCAGCAGCTCGACGCACTCGGACGGGAGGCGAAGGCGGCGACACCCTGGGAGCTGCTCGTAGTCGACAACGGGAGCACCGACGGTAGCCAGTCCGTCGTCGCTGCCTGGCTGGGTGGCCATCCGGAAGTCACCGGCCGACTCGTCGACGGCTCGGCCCGCCCGGGACTTGCGGCGGCCCGCAACATCGGGGCGGGTGCCGCGCGCGGTGAGCTCCTCCTGTTCTGCGACGCAGATGACGAGGTGCAGCCGGGCTGGGTCGACGCGCATGTTCGAGCTCTCGAAGACGGCGACCTGGCTGGTGGACCGGTTGACACGGTGCTGCTGAACTCCCCCGAGGTGCGCTCGTGGCGCGCCGCGCTCTGGCCGCCGGACGGGACCTGCCTGCACGAGAACGCCTACACGGGCATGGCTGCCCCACTCGGGGCGAACATGTCCGTGCGGGCCTCGGCCTACCGCGCCGTCGGCGGGTGCGACGAACGGCTGCGCATCGCTTCCGACGAGCTCGACCTGTGCTGGCGGATGCGCCTGGCCGGGATGCGGGTAGTCCCGGCGCCGGGCGCCGTCGTCGCCTACCGGTTCCGGTCGGACGTGCGTGGGTTGGCCCGCCAGTTCCGCAACTACGGCCGCAGCGAGGCGATCCTGCGCGAGAAGTACCGGGGACAGGGGATCTACCCGCGGCTGTCGCTTCATAGGGAGTGGGAGGTGGCGAGGTGGCTGCTCGGGGAGGCCCGGCTGCTGCGGCAGCCGATGGGCCCTGAGCGGGCCGACTGGATCCAACGGAGCAGCTACCGGGTCGCGATGTGGCGGGGGTTGCTCGTGCTGGCCGTCCGCCGGCGGCTCCGGGTCGTCGGCCCGCGCTGAACGTCTCGCGGGCTGTGGCATCGTTCGCGCCGTGTTGAACCCCGCCGCGGTCGAACGCCTCATCGCGGAGTCGCCGCGCTCCACGCCGCTGAGACCGAAGTGCAGCGAGTGGTGGTGGCCCAGTCGCTTGCGGCACCGGGCCTGGTCTCCTACCGGATCGACGCCCAGGCCATCAGGTTCCTGGCGTCGTGCCTGATCCCCGACATGGCGACCCTCGAGACCGGGGCCGGGTCATCCACGGTGGTCTTCGCCCTCGCCGGGACGCGCCACACCGTGGTCACGCCCAACGCAGAGGAGTTCCCGCGCATCCGCGCCTACGCGGAGGGACTCGGTGCCGACACCGCGAACATCACGTTCGTCCCGAACAGCTCGGACTGGTACCTGCCGACCGTGGGGACCACCGACGACCTCGACCTGGTCCTGATCGATGGCAAGCACGCCTTCCCGTGGCCGGTCATCGACTGGTTCTACACCGCCGGGCGACTCCGGGTGGGCGGGGTGTTACTTCTTGATGACGTCCAGCTCAGGGCGGTTCGGGTGGTCGCGGATTTTCTCGACGCCGACGACCACTGGGTGCGGGAGCAGAGCACGGTGGAGAACCTGGCTGTGTACCGCAAGACCCGCGACGGGGTGTTCGATGTGGCCTGGGGGATGCAGCCGTGGGGTCAGGACCCCGCCGCGCTTCAGCCGGCGGACGCCGCGCCGGAGTGGTTCGTCCGTCTCCGACAGCGGGCTCGTCGGGCCGTCAAGGGGCGGTGAGGTCGGACCCGGCTAACGTCCGATGATCCGGCGCACGACGGCACGAAGCTGCGCGGGGGTGTGCTCCCGAAACCACTGTTGCGAGGTATGCCGGAACATCGGATGGCGCGTCTTGTGGTTGTACCCCTGCAGCCACCAGCCCTCGCCGAAGGGATCGAGTGCCGGGGCGGCGGTGCGGCGGAAGAAGGCCATGGTCTCGACGACGTCCACCAACTCCCACATCTCGTCACGCCGCAGCACACGGAACATGTTCCCGATGGTGGGGATGTGGATGTCGTCGACGACCAACAGGCCACCCGTCCTGACGTGCGGGTAGACGGCCCAGTATTCGAGCTCCGGAAATGGATACGCGTGCGGTCCGTCCAGGCAGGCGACGTCGAGCTCGCCAGGGAACGCATGGTTGAGCAGGGTTCGCTGTGTCGGACCCAGCACAAACGTGACCCGTTCGCGCTGCAGCAATTCACTGGACTGCACGGCCTCAAGGCTCTTGCCCCATGCCGAGTCGTCGATAGTGAAGACCGAATGATCCTGACTGAGGTGCGACAAGAGCAGCGTCGTCGCTCCGGTGCCCGTCTCCATAGACGTGCCCACGTTGCCGGCATGGTGCGCGAGGGCGACGAGGCAGGCGTTGGCGACACTTCCGCGTCCGTGCCAGTCGCTGGGCAGGTCGGCGATCCTGGCAAGAACTGCGCCGACCGAGTCCACACTCGTCATGAGCTGAACCTACCGCCACGGACCTCGGTGACCAGGCGCTCGGCACGCTCGAGGGTGGCTGTCTCGTCGAAGTGCGTCGTGTAAGCCCTTCGCCCCTCGTTGCTGAGCCGGGTGAGCAGGTCTTCGTCATCCCACGCCTGCAGGAGCAGGTCAACGGCGTTGCCCGCGTCGGCGGCGGCGAGCAGGCCGTGATGAGTGACCGTCGGCAGGGTGTCGGCGGAGGCATGGAAGGCCAGGACCGGTGTGCCCTGGGACCAGCTCTGCAGGATGGTGGTCTTGATGCCAGTGACGCGCCGGGCAGGGACCAGTGACATCCGACTGGTGCGGTACCGCGGCCACAACTGCTCGCCGCAGGTCTCCTGGCGGACCCAGTCCAGGTCGCGGAAGGGCGACAGCGTGGGGTGAAGCCCTCCGGCGGACACCAGCACCACCGGGATGTGGCTGACCTGGCGACGAGCCAGCTCCCCGAGGATGTCCACCAGTCCGGCTGCGTTGCGCTCCTGGTCGAGGGCGGCGACCACCAGAAGATCGCAACCCTGACTGCGGTCGGGGGCGAGCGGCCAGTCGTCGTCCGGAAGGGTGAACGGCAGGGTTTCGACGCGCGCCCCGCGGTACCGCCGCCGCGCGGCAGCCTCCTCCCTCGCCGAGATGGTCACGACCGCGGGGACGCGCCCGCGGGCCCAGTAGTGGGCGGCGCGTTCGGCGGCCGCGAAGGCCCGCCCAGTCAGCCGCATCGGCCCGATGGGGAATAACGGGCTGGTGTCCTCTTCGAAGAAGTGCACGGTGGGGTAGCGGCGGCGAAGATACTCGTACTGGTGGTCGAGCCAGGGGCCGAAGGTGACAACGACGTCCGGGCTGAAGGTGTCGGCTTCGCGCGCGATGTCGTGAGCCCAGCCGGTGGGCTGGACCGGCCGGAAACGCCGCGACATGACACCGGCCCGCTGGCGGCGGCTCTGGACGACCGGCACCGCGATGTCAGCGAGGACGAGTGGCTCGAGGTCCGGCGACGGGGCGGACCCGTCGCCGTGCTCCCGCAGCGCCAGCAGTCCCACCTCATGCCGGGCCGCGAGGTGACGAGCCAGCCGGCGGTGCCGTGTGACGAACCCGTCGTTGAAGGCGGTACCGAAGTCCCGCGAGCCACCGGCGATGAGGATGCGCATGCGCGAGGTCACGTACGGCCAGGGCCCGGCAGACCCGCCGCGGCGCGTCTCGACAGCCGGCGGGCGACTGCGCGGAACACCCTTGCCAGAGAGCGCCGTCGGGGAGCGCCCGAGGTGGCCTCGTCGCCGAGTGTCCAGGTGCGCACGAGCGTCCGCCCGGCGACCTCCTGGCACTCCCAGCCCAGCCCCGAGGACGGCAACCACTGGCAGAGCGCGTCGACCCAGCCGGCTGCGTCCCCCCAGGTGCAGTAGAGCTTGTACTCGCTGATGGCAACGGCCCGGAGACCGTCATTGAGGACGGCACCCCAGGCCGCCGCCGCCACACCGGGCGCGTGTGCCGTCCTGATGTCGTCGAGCACAAGCAGCCCGTTGGGCGCCAGCAGGGTGCGCGCGGCCACGATGTCGGCCTGGACGTGCGCGTACAGGTGCGAGGCGTCGACGTGGACGAACCGGTGCGTGCCCGCCTGGGCGTGCGCCACGATGGTGGAGCTGTAGCCGCGGACGACCGTCGGCAGCTGGCGGTGGAAGCGCAGGTACTGGTTCTCGAAGATCTGCTGGGTCAGGCCGTCGTACGTGCTGTCGTTCTCCCGTCGGTTGGCCGGGTCCGTCGCTGGATCTTCGAAGAGGTCAACGACGGTGAACGTCTCGCCGTCCGCGAGGAAGTCGCCGAGCAGGATCGCGCTCTGGCCTTGGAAGACGCCGAGCTCGGCGAGGTCGCCCCGCTCCCCCCGGGAACGCTGGGTACCGAGCAGGAACCGGAACAGCGTGCGGTCGATGCGGTGAAACCAGCCGGCGACAGTGTCGAGGGAGTCGTCCGGGGTCCCTGCTGCAGGCGTCATCAGGGCCTGCATTCGCGGGACTCGATCTCGTACTGGGCGAACACCACGCCCCGCGCGTTCCCGTCGGGGGTGTTGCTGTGCGCGTAGGGAAGCACGGGGTCGACCCGGAAGAAGCAGGCGCCCTCCCACTCGTCGAAGACGCCCTGACCGGTGCCGCAGACAAACACGTCCACGCGGTAGCGGCCGGGCTTGAGCCAGGGGCTGCTGATCCGTACCTCGACGTCGGACCTCGCCCGGTCACTTCCCCACCAACCGACGAGGCGGGAGTCCAGCTGGAGGATTTCGATGCCGTCCTCGTTGAGCAGGTGCAGACCCAGGTAGTACTGGGAGCCGCTGTAGCCGAGGGCGTCGATGGAGATGTGGAAGGTCTTGGTCTCCTCGACGGCAAAGCTGGGGTGCGCCGGTTGAGCGGAGCGTGCGCGGACCAGCCCGCTTCCGGGTCGGCTCTCCGGAACGGCATGGAGGTGGGATAGCTCCTCGTAGGAGGCAAGGTGGGCCCGTACCGCCGCCTCGCTGCCCCCGTCGAAGGTCACTTGTCCCTTCTGGAGGACGATGCCGCGGGTGCAGAGGGCACGTACGGACTGCAGCTGGTGGCTGACCAGGATCACGGTGCGTCCCGTGCCGGCAACGTCGCGCATCTTGCCAAGGCAGCGCTCCTGGAACTCGGCGTCGCCCACGGCGAGCACCTCGTCGACGAGCAGGATGTCGGCCTCGAGGTGGGCCGCGACGGCGAAGGCCAGCCGGACGTACATCCCGCTCGAGTAGCGCTTGACGGGGGTGTCCAGAAACTGCTCGACGCCCGCGAAGTCCACGATCTCCTCGAAGCGCGCTCGCACCTCGCGGCTGGTCATCCCCAGCGTCGACCCGTTGAGATAGATGTTCTCGCGCCCGGTCAGATCCGGGTGGAATCCGGTCCCGACCTCGAGGAGGGACCCGACACGCCCCCAGATGTCGACCCGTCCGGAACTCGGGTAGGTGATGCGGGTCAGCACTTTGAGCAGGGTGCTCTTGCCCGCGCCGTTGCGGCCGACGATGCCCAGGACGTCGCCTGGGCGGATGTCGAAGCTGACGTCGTCGAGGGCCAGGAAGTCATCGCGCGTGCTTCGGCTGGCGAGCGGGTGCCGGAGCTTCTGGACGGCTTGGCCCACGAGCGTGTCGGCGCGGTCGGGGCTGTGCCTGAGCCGGTAGGACTTGGACAAGCCGGACACGCGGATGGACAGGTCAGAGGACATCGGCGAAGTCCGTTTGCATGCGGTGGAAGATCCAGGCTCCAGCCAGCAGCGCGAGCCCGGTGAAGACCAGGTCGTACGTCAGGGTGGCGACGGTTGGGGACGCCGTTCCGAAAAGCGACCACCTGGTGAGGGCGAGGAAGCCCGACATCGGGTTCAGGTCGTAGAAGAGCCGGAAGGAGTGCGGTACCGCGCTGTGGCTGTAGCCCACGGGCGAGACGAGCAGCAAGACCTGCAGGCCGGCGCTGATGACCAAGACCACGTCTCGGTAGCGGGCCGAGAGGGCGGCGCCGATGAGTCCCAGGCCGAGTCCGAGCAGAAGCGGTCCGGCCAGGACCACCGGCAGGAGCAGGACCGCGAGGCTGACGCCGGTCGCGGTGAGCGCCATTACTACAGCGACCAGGACGAGTCCCACAAGCGCATCGAGGATGACGGTTCCGAGCACCGAGCAGGGCAGGACCAGCCTCGGGAAGTACACCTTCGACACGAGCGCGGCGTTGATCATCAGGCTCGCGCTTGTCTTGGAGATCGCGGAGGAGAAGGCCATCCAGGCGACGAGACCGGACAGCGCGAACACCAGGTAGGGCACCCGGTCGTGCGGGAGGTTTGCGAACTTGCCGTAGACGAGGGCGAAGGCGGCAGCGGTCATCAGCGGCTGCAGGATGACCCAGATCACGCCGAGGACGGTCTGGCGGTAGCGCAGGGTCACGTCCCGCGCGGCGAAGCGCATCAGCAGGGACCGGAAGCGCCACGCCTCGGCGATCGCGGTGCTGAGCGGACCCGGGGACGCCGTCAGGACCGAGTGCGGTGCCCCGCCGTTCACATCTCCCTCGATCCTGTCCCGGGTCGCGATCCGCCCCTCTCGTGAGCGGCCCGGTCCATCGTAGGAGGCGGTCAGCCGAAGCGACCGGTGATGTAGTCCTCAGTGCGCTTCTCGCGCGGGTTGCTGAAGATCTTCTGCGTGTCGTCGATTTCGACGAGCCGCCCGGGCTGACCCGGGCCATCGATGGTGAAGAAGCCCGTTACGTCGCTGACCCGGGCTGCCTGCTGCATGTTGTGGGTGACGATCACGATCGTGTACCGGTCCTTCAGGTCGACCATCAGGTCCTCGATGGCCAGCGTGGAGATGGGGTCGAGGGCCGAGCACGGCTCATCCATGAGCAAGACCTCAGGCTCGACGGCGATGGCCCTCGCGATGCACAGCCGCTGCTGCTGCCCGCCTGACAGTCCTGCGCCGGGCTTGCCGAGCCGGTCCTTGACCTCGGACCACAGGTTGGCCCGCTTCAGAGCCCCCTCGACGGTCTCGTCGAGCCGGGTCTTGCCACGGACTCCGTTGAGGCGCAGGCCGGCGGCAACGTTGTCGTAGATCGTCATGGTGGGGAACGGGTTGGGGCGCTGGAACACCATGCCCACCATGCGACGCACGGCGACCGGGTCCACGTCGTCGGCGTAGATGTCCTGGTCGTCGAGGCTGACTTTCCCCTCGACGCGGGCGCCGGGAATCACCTCGTGCATGCGGTTGATGGTGCGCAGCAAGGTCGACTTCCCACAGCCCGAGGGGCCGATGAAGGACGTGATCGACTTCGGCTCGATGGTCATGCTCATGTCGTCGATGGCCCGGAAGGCACCGTAGAAGGCGCTCAGTCCGGCGATCTCGATCCGCTTCGACACTGCTACCTCCGGGCCAGGGTGGTACGGCGGGTGATCAGGCGGGCCGCGGCGTACAGGACGAGCACGATGACGATCAGGGTAAGGGCCGCTGCCCAGGCGCGGTCGTAGTTGACGGGACGCCCCTGCCCGGCCTGGTCGAAGATGAAGGTCGGCAACGCGGTCTGCTTGCCGTGCAGGGCTGAGGTGTTGGTGCCCGGCTGCAGGAAAGAGGTCAGCAGGAGGGGGGCGGTCTCCCCCGTGACCCGGGCCACAGCGATCATCACGCCCGTGGTGATGCCCGTCAGCGCGGTCGGCAGGACCACGCGCAGGATCGTCTTCCACCGAGGGATGCCCAGCGCGTAGGCGGCCTCGCGCAGCTCGTCCGGCACCAGCTTGATCATCTCTTCGGACGAGCGGACGACGACCGGCATCATCAGGATGCTCAGGGACAACGCCGCCGCGAACCCCGAGTAGCCGCGGTGCAGCCCGAGGACGAGGAAGGCGTAGACGAACAAGCCCGCGACGATCGAGGGGATCCCCACCATGACGTCGACCACGAAGCGCACGGCGCCGGCGAGTGGTCCCCTGCCGTACTCGGTGATGTAGACCGCCACGAGCAGGCCCAGCGGTACCGCGATCACGATCGTCATCAGCACCTGCTCGACCGTGCCGATGATGGCGTGGTACTCGCCGCCGTTGGTGTCGAACGGGCCGATGCCGGTCAGGTTGTGGGTCAGGAAGTCCAGCGATAGCTTCCGTCGGCCGCGGTTGACCGTGTACACGAGCACGGTCACCAGGGGAACCAGGGCAGACAGCAGGGACAGGTGCACGAACAGGGAGAGGGCCCGGTCGGCGGCGACCCGGCGTCCTTCCGTGGCGAACGAGAGTCCTGTCTGCGCCAACGCGAACAGCAGGACCGTCACGACGACGAAGTCGGCTCGGCCCTGCAACGGGGTGACCCCGAACAGCAGCAGCGTCACGGCTGCGCACCCGACGGCCAGGAGCACCCGCCTGGTCGGTGTCAGCAGCTGCGCTGTGCCCTTCAATGGGCTCGGCCGTAGCCCTGTCTCCGCGGTCGTCATCGGCCGGCGACCCGTCGGTTACCGCGCGCGACGACCACTCGGGCTACCGCGTTCACCGCGAAAGTGATCACAAACAGGACCAGCCCTGACGCGATGAGGGCGGCCTGGCCGGTGGGCTCAGCGGCCTGGTACTGGGCGGCGATGTTGGCCGCGATCGTGTTCCCGCCGTCGTTGGCGTTGAGGATGTGGAAGGACGTGTTGGACGACAGCGACAGGACGAGGGCGACGGCGATAGTCTCGCCAAGGGCGCGGCCCAGCCCGAGCATGAGGGCCCCGGTGATCCCCGAGCGGCTGTGTGGCAGGACGGCGTAACGGATCATCTCGAGCTTGGTCGCCCCCAGGGCGAGGGCTGCCTCCTTCGCCGGACGCGGGACCTGCAGGAACACCTCCCGCGTGACTGCCGCGATGATCGGCAGGATCATGATCGCCAGCACGATGGATGCGATGAAGATCGAACGGCCGACCACGCCCCCCTTGCCCAAGGAGAACAAGGGAATGAAGCCCAGGTGGGCCGCCAGCCACCCCTGGAACTTCCCGGAGTACGGGACGAGGAAGTTCAGCCCCCACAGTCCGTAGACCACGGAGGGAATCGCGGCCAGCAGGTCGATGAGGGAGCCCAGGGGCCGGGCCAGCCTGACGGGCGCGTACTCGCTCACGTAGAGGGCGATTCCGACGGCCAGCGGACCGGCGATCAACAGCGCCAGGGCGCTGGTGAGGATGGTCCCGAAACTGGTGGCCAGCACGCCGAAGGTCGCGGGTGTCTCGTCCGGGTTCCAGATCCTGGTAGTGAGGAAGTTCGTCGTGTCCGCTCGCAGAGCGGGGATCGCGCGGTCGGTCAGGAAGACCGCGATCGCCACGATGAGCACAAGCACGGCCAGCCCGGCACCGCCGGTGAGACCGCTCAGGACCCGGTCCCCACGACCTCGGGAACGGGTGAGCCTGGCCGTCGTCGCTCCCATGCTCCCCTGGTGCTCTCAGATCGGTGGACGCGATGGTAGGAGCACGTCCGGCGGGACCGTCAATCCGGTGACGTGATGAAGGGGCCGACCATGCCGGCCGGCCCCTTCATCATGGTCTCTCACCTAGCTGAGCGCGGCCACCTGAGCCAGCGCCTGCGCCTGCAGAGCGTCGGGCAAGGGTGCGTAGCCGAGCTGGTCGGCCACCGCCCGGCCGTCGGTGAGAGCGTAGGTGAGGTAGCCCTTGAGCAGCGCGGCGCTCTTGTTCCCCGTCTTGCACGTGAAGACGTAGGTGGGGGACGAGGCGGGGTACGCCGCCGGGTCAGCCGTTGCGTAGTCGGGCGTCACCCGCAGGTCACCCTTGGTGGTGTCGACCTTCGCTGTCGCCAGCGCGGCCGAGATACTCGCCGCGGCCGGTGTGACGAACTTCCCGGCCTGGTTCTTTACATCGGCGAACGGCAGGCTGTTGAGCTTGGCGTAGGACAGCTCCGTGTAGGTGATCCCACCGGGGGTCTGACGCACGCCCGCGACGACACCGTCGGAGCCCTTGCCCGATTGCTCCTTGGCCGGCCAGACGAGGGTGTCGCCGGAGCCGAGCTTCCAGCTCGGGGCGGTCTTGGTCAGCCAGCTGCTGAAGATGTTGGTGGTGCCGGACTTGTCGTTGCGGTGCACCGGCACGATGGGGATGTTGGGAAGGGTCACGCCTGGGTTGTCGGTCGCGATCGCCTTGTCGTTCCAGGTCACGATGGTCAGCTGGAAAATCCCGGCGAGGGTCTCGGGGGACAGCTGCAGCTTGGTGACTCCCTGCAGGTTGTAGGTGAGGACGTCCGCACCCAGGGTCACCGGCGTGACGATCGCGGTGCCGCCGCAGTGCTTGTCGGCGTTGGCCTGCTCGGCCGGCTTGGGCAGCGAGTCGGTGCCGCCGAAGTCGGCGGTTCCTGCGCCGAGCGCGGCCTTGCCCGCGCCGGAGCCGGTGCCCACGTAGGCCACCTGCGCACCCGGGCACTTGGCCGCGTAGTCCTTGATCCACTGCAGCTCGATCGGCTGCTGGAAGGTCGAGCCCTGGCCGCTCAGCGATCCGGTGGCGCACGTGGCGGCGGCGGAGGCTCCGGGGGCGGTGGAGTGGGTGGCGACGGCTGAGGGGGTGTTGTTGCCGCTGCTGCAGGCCGACAGGGCGAAGGCGGCGAGGACGCCGAGGCCGGCGATCCTGGCGGCGGGACGGGCGGGGGTGACCGACACGGTCGGGATCCTCCTGATGGGGCGTGCACGGGTACGGACGCGGGCGACCCTAGGGCGGACAGGCAACTGCCGGCCCCGGCCTGGATGAACAGGAGTTGAACGTCAGGCGACCGTTGTCTGTCGGGAGTAGCAGACGTCGGTGGCGAAGCGCTGGAAGCCCAGCCGCTCGTAGACGCGGATCGCTGACGAATTGGATTCGTCGACGTAGAGCATGGCGGACGCGAGGCCGACCCGCTTCAGGTGCCGCAGCCCGACCAGCGTGAGCGCCGGACCCAATCCGTGCCCTTGCTCGGCGGGATCGACGCCGACGATGTAGACCTCGCCCACCGGGGGGTGGCTGTGCTCCGGGCCCTGGGCCCCGTGGACCTTGGTCCAGTGGGCCCCCACGAGTCGGCCGTCCCGCTCGGCGAGGAAGAACCCCTCAGGGTCGAACCACGGCTCCTTCTCGCGCAGCAGCACCTCCTCCACACCCCAGTCCCCCTGGTCGGGGAGGTCGGCGAAGGCCCGGCTGTTGAGCGCCGTCCAGGCCGGCTCGTCGACCCCTACCTGGAACGTGCGGATCCGCACCCCGGCGGGCATGAGCGGCTCGGGCAGGGGACCGGTCAGTCCGCGGCGCATCTGCCAGAGCACCCGGCTGCGCGTGAAGCCCATCCGCGCCGCCAGGGCGGCCGCACCTGGGTGCTCGCCGTGCGCCCACAGGCGAAGCCGTCCGCCAGGGCTGTCTTGGACCAGCCTCGCCACCATCCGCGCGGCCACCCCTCGTCGGCGGGCGAGGGGATGGACGGCGAGCTCGGCGCTGGCCCCAGACACCGCGTCGGACCGGTCGAGATGGGCGTACCCGACCAGCGCGCCCGCGGCGTCGCGGACGAGGGTGTGCACGACGCCCTCGTCGCCGCCGTCGGGCAGGTGCAGCAGGACATGCTCGGACAAGGGGCCTACGGAGTCGGTTGCGGTGACGACGTCGATGAGGGCGCGGGCGTCGTCAACCTCAGTGGGGGTCAGACGGGTCCGGTGGAGGAGGGTCGGCTCACCGGCTGCCATGGGCGGACGGTACCGGGCCGGCCGTTGCCGTCGGCTGTGCGCTGTCATCAGGCAGGTTGGTCAGGGGAGGCGTGACGAACTTGTAGCCGACGTGGCGGACGGTCCCGATGAGGGACTCGTGCTCGGCTCCGAGCTTGGCGCGCAGGCGACGCACATGGACGTCCACCGTCCGGGTCCCGCCGTAGTAGTCGTAACCCCACACCTCCTGCAGGAGCTGCGCCCGGGTGAAGACCCGACCCGGGTGCTGGGCCAGGTATTTGAGGAGCTCGAACTCCTTGAAGGTGAGGTCGAGAACCCGCCCCCGCAACCGGCAGGTGTAGGTGCCCTCGTCGATGGTGAGCTCGCCGGCCCGCACGACGCCGGGGTCCGCGGCGGTGGCCGTCGTGGTCACCCGCCCCATTGCCAGCCGCAGGCGGGCATCCACCTCCGCCGGCCCGGCCGTGTCAAGCAGTAGGTCGTCGACGCCCCACTCCGACGACATCGCTGCCAATCCGCCCTCGGTGAGCACGGCGAACAGGGGAGCCGTCACTCCGGTGGTCCGCAGGAGCCGGCACAGCGATCGAGCGCCCGCGAGGTCCCGCCTGGCGTCGACGAGTACGGCGTCCACAACGGGCGCCGAGAGCAGCGCGGTGACCTCGAGTGGCGCGACCCGGACGGAGTGCCCGAGCAGGCCGAGGGCAGGCAGGACGTCAGCGGACGGTGCCATGGCGTTGGTGAGAAGCAGCAGAGCGCCCATGCGCATGCCCCCAAGATCGTGGTCACGGTCGTGGTACGGACCGGATGGGAGGCGCCGTTGCCTGTCCGCCAAGGCTACCTCAGGCGGTGCGGGGCCGATCCTCTGGCACGATCTCCGGGTGACCAGCGCCGAGGGGGAGGCCGCGGGCTCCGAGCCGGACCCGGACGCGCCTGCCGCCCGGGTGCCCCTCCTCGTCCAGGGCTTCTGCTCCGCGCTCCTGGGATCCCTGCTCGTCCTCACGCTCACCGGCGGTGCCATCCCCTTCGGCGTGGTGATTCTCGTGGTGCAGCTGGTGCTCGCGCGCGGCTTCCTGGGCCTGGTCGACGCCCCAGCTGGGGGTGGTGCCTTCCTGGTTGCCGCTGGCGCCGCGGCCGCGCTCGACGCGGTCGCGTACGCCTCGGACGGCACCGTCGGGGGGCTCGCCGGCGTGGTGGCCCTCGCGATGGTCGCGGCCTTGGGCCATCAGCTGCTACGTCGCGACCGCAACAGGGTGATCGAGTCACTGGCCGACACGATGGTGGCCGTGATGCTCACCGCTGCGGCCGCGGCCCTGCTCGCACTGCTGCAGCTGCCCGGTGGCCGGGCATCGCTCGTGTCCTGCCTGTGGGCTGCCGTCGTCACCTTGGCGCTGGGCCGCGCGGGGGACTGGGTGGTGCGCACTCCCGCCCTTGCCGTGGGTGCGACGC
>JALYIZ010000035.1 GCA_030775505.1 Actinomycetota bacterium
GCGGACAGCACAGCCGCGAGGCCCCAGGTGAACATCGAAGCGCGAGCCAGCGGGATGCCCAAGAAGCGCACGGCCTCCTGGTCCTGCGATGCGGCGACGACCGATAAGCCGAAGTCGGTGAACCTGAAGAAGGCCGCGAGTCCGCCGGCGACAAGGGCGACGAGGATCAACGAGAAGATCTGGGTCGGACTGACGAGGACTCCGATGACGTCGAGGCTGTGGCCGCCGATGGGGGGACCGAGGTTGCGGGCGACGGGGCCGAAGACTGTGATCTCCAAGGCGACCAGCAGTGCCAGCAGTGCGATGGAGGCGACGGCGACGGTCAGCCGGGAGGCGGTGAGCAGTGGCCAGACGGCGACCCGTTCGAAGCCGACGCCGATGGCGAGGGCGGTGCAGATGGCCACGAGGGCCCCGATCGCGTAGGGCAGATGCTGACCCACGATGAGGACCTGTGCGATGTAGAGCGTGAACGTGCCCACTTCGGCCTGGGCGAAGTTGAGCACGCCCGACCCGGTGTAGACGAGAACGATGCCCAGGGCGAACAAGCTGTAGATCCCGCCGATCACCAGGCCGACGACGATCGACTGGGCCACGCTAGAACGCCCCGGCACACCGGCGGATCGGCCGCCAGCCCGCCGTGCCTGTCCCGGTGGCATAGGCCTCGAACAGATCGGCGAAGAAGCCCCCGTGGTGGCCGTCACCCCGGAAGTCGACGGGGCACGCGGCTCCTGTCACACCGTGGTAGCCCGACTCCATGAGGCCGGCGAACCGGTCGCGCGTGCACTCCCGGCCGCAGGCTGCGAACAGCCCCGCCATGTTTTTGAATTCGACCCAGCTATCCCAGGCGACGTCGCCCGCGATTCCGCACAGGTCGGTGTTGGGCGAGTAGGCCGCATAGGCGGCCTCGAACACCTTGATCTCCTCGCCATAGGAGGCGTAGGGACCACCGAACTGGTGGCACTCGTAGGGCGGCGCGAGGTTGGATCCGGTCAGCGGCGGGTTGAGGGCGTCGTTGCCCAGACCCTTGGTCTGGACGTTGAAGCCGAACACCTGCCAGTTCGGGTTGTACTGCTGGCTCTTGCCCTGCCGGATGATGGCGAGCTGGGTGAAGGCGTCCTCCAGGACGTAGACGACCTTGGCGCCCGCCTGCTGGAGGGTGAGGATCTCCTGTGAGTAGCTGCCCTGATTCTGCGCCACGGGGACGTCGACGACTGACCCGCCCTCGCGCTTGACGATCTCCTTGACGAAGGCGTCCCGTGCCGGCTGGAAGTTGTTGCTGTTCCGCCAGATGATGCCGACTTTCTGGCCGTGGAAGCGGTCCACCGCCAGGTCGGCAATGACACGTGACAGATCCTCGGAGCTGATCGTGTTGGTGAAGCTGTACTTGAACTTCTCCGAGCCCGCCCGGACCGTGAACCCGTAGAGGTACAGCTCCTTGTTCTGCTCGGCCCACTGACGGACCGGGGGGATGACGTCGGAGCCGAGCGCTCCGAAGATCATGAACGGGTTTTTAGCCGCGCATTTCTGCGCCGCGGGGACGCCACCGGTGGCGGTGTACTGGTCGTCCTCGAGGGTGACGTCGAACTGGCGTCCGAAGATGCCGCCGTGCGCGTTGAGGTACTTCCAGAAGACCAGTTCGTCTTCCGGCTTGGTGTTGATGGCGTAGCCGAGCGTGAGCGGCGCGTGCCCGCAGACGGTGATGGTCTGGGCGCTCATGCCGCGCACGTTGGCGGAGCCGCGGAAGAGCGTGGAGTCGTGGAAGGAACCCGCCGCCGGGCTGCCCACCTGCGGTCCGAAGACTCCCGCATTGGCCGCGCCGCCGCCTGAGCCGGCTGCGGGACGACCGGGTGTTGTGGCCGCGGCGGACCCCGGGGTCCCGCCCGGGCCGGATGAGGCGGGGAGCCCCGGCTTTGCGGCTGAGCCGGCGGTTGGCGTCGGCACGGGAACGGTCGTCGTGGTCGTCGTGACGCTGCCGCTCTGCGTCTGCGCGGCTGTGTTCTGCTGAGTCGGGGGCGAGGGCAGGTGAGCGACGGAGTAGAGGGCGTAGGTCAGCGTCCAGACCACGGCGACGGCCATCACGGCGAGCGGCCGTGAGTTGGCCCGCATGCTGGCCTTGACGGGGGCGCGGACCTCCTCGGGCAGCGCCGTCAGGGTCGCGTTGAGGATGTGCCACAACAGCGCGCCCGCGAGCACCAGCCCACCGATGACGGCCCAGATCCAGGTGTGGGAGCTGCTCACGGCACCGTCAGCGAGCAGCATGACGGCTCTCCACGTCGGCAAGGAACCCGAGGATCGCCTGCGCGACCTCCGCGGGTCGCTCGCTGAAGACGACGTGACCCGCACCCGGGACCATCACCAGCCGCCCATCGGGGATCGCGTCGGCGAGGGTGATCGAGTTGACCGGCGGGACGAGCAGGTCGGCATCGCCGGTGAAGACAAGCGCGGGTACTCCCAGCGCCTTCAGGCGCGGCAGGGTTCCTTGGTAGCCGAGTCCGCCGGTGAGCTGGGCGGTGTAGCCCTCAGGAGAGGTCGGCAGGGCCAGTCGCCGGTCCAGATCGGCCTGGATGATCTCGGGCGGCGTTCCCTGGGCGTAGGCGTACGCGATCGAAGCCTTGACCGCTTCCTCGAAAGGCATGGCCGCACGTGCCTTGAGGCTGTCGAGCACCTCTGGTTCGGGCCATACTGTTTCCGCGCCACCGGGATGCGTGCACCCGAGGATCAGGGTGGTGACGCGATCGGCGTGACGCAGCGCGACCTCCTGCGCGACGATGCCCCCCAGGGAGACCCCGAGCACGTGGGCCTGCTGGACCCCTGCGGCCTCCAGCACGCTCACCGCGTCATCGGCCATCCGCTCGATGGAGTACGGGCCCGCGGGGACCTGCGAACGGCCGATGCCTCTGCCGTCGTAGCGGATCACGCGGTAGGAGCACTCGAGCATCGGCACGAGTGCGTGCCACATGTCGGCACTCCAGCCCAGGCCCTGGATCAGCAGCAGTGGCGCCCCGCTGCCGGACTCCTCCCAGTACAGCTGCGTTCCGTCGTCGACGGTGACGAACGTCATGTGCTCCCCTGGAGTCGCCGAACAGTCGTTAGGTGCAGTAGAGTGTGGCCCAGGTTACATCCGTGTCAAGCCCGTCCCGCTATGGCGGGATTTCCGCTCATCCATGAGGTGTCTGTGTCCGAGGTGGCTAACGACCGTCAGGCACTCCCTGGGGTCCTTCCGCCCCTCAACGGACTCGCGCCCGGCAAACTCCGGCTGCTCGAGGCGGCCGTTGTGGCCTTTGCCGAGCGCGGCTACCACGGCGTCTCGATCCGCGACCTCGCCGGCCAGACCGGCATTCAGGCGGCCTCGGTCTACGCCCACTTCGCGTCCAAGGAAGATCTGCTTTTCGAGCTGGTGATCTTCGGCCACCGCGCCCACTACAACCACCTTCGCGACGCGATTCTCGGGGCTGGAACGGACCCCGTGGACCAGCTGCGGGCGGCGGTCCGGGCAAACGTGTGGTTCCACGCCACCTACCCGCTGCTTGCCATCAGCGCCAACTCCGAACTGCACGCCCTCAACCCCGACCACGAGGCCGAGGTGCTGCGTCTACGCCGCGATGCGGGGGTCCTGCTGTCGGCAGTGGTCGAGCGGGGCAACGACTCGGGCGCCTTTCATTCCCCGCATCCCTGGCTGCCGATGTCGGCCGTGGCAGGGATGTGTCTTCGTGTCGCGTGGTGGTTCCGCCCCGCGGTCGACACCCAAGAGGGGCCTCTCTCGGAGTACCCCAAGGCAGCCGCCTCGTGGCTCGGACCGGAGGACAGCACGATCGAGGGGTTGATGGAGGCTTACAGCGACTACGCCCTGAAGATCTTCGGCGCGCACGAGTGAGACGTGTCCTCTACGACCCCGAGCACGAGGAGTTTCGCTCCGGCTTCCGGGCGTTCCTGGAACGGGAAGCCGTGCCGCACACCGCCTCGTGGGAGGCCCAGGGAATCGTCGACCGGTCGTTCTGGCTGGCAGCCGGCGCGGCCGGGTTCCTCGGCTTCGAGGCTCCGGTGGCCTTCGGTGGGTTAGGTATACGTGACTTCCGCTACAACGCGGTGATGTCAGAGGAGGTGGTGTCTCTCGGCATCTCCGGCGACGGCTTTTCGATGCACAACGACATCCTCGCGCCTTACCTTCTGCACAGCTGCACACCAGAGCAGCAGGCCAGATGGCTGCCCTCCTTCGTCAACGGCGAGACGGTTGCGGCGATCGCCATGACGGAGCCCGCCGCCGGCTCCGATCTCGCCGGCATCCGCACGACCGCCAGGCGGGAGGGGGACTCCTTCGTGATCGACGGTTCCAAGACCTTCATCACCAACGGCTCTCAGGCTGACCTCACCTTGGTGCTCGCCCGGACGGGGGAGCGTGACGGCAAGGGCATGTCGCTCATCGCCGTCGAGTCGGGATCTCCCGGCTTCGAGCGCGGCAGGCCGCTGGCGAAGATCGGGCGGCACGGACAGGACACCGCCGAGCTGTTCTTCTCGTCCTGCCGGGTCCCGGCAGACAACGTGGTCGGCGAGCCGGGACGTGGCTTGGCGACCGTGATGTCCAATCTCCCGCGCGAACGACTGTCCATCGCGGTTCTTGCGGTGGCCTCAGCGGAATCCGCGCTGACGCTCGCCCTCGGTCACTGCCGCGAGCGAACCGCCTTTGGCCAGGCGATCGGCCACTTCCAGACGGCGAAGCACACGCTGGCGCAGATGCACACCGAGGTGCAGGTCGCGCGGCAGTACATCGATAGATGTGTCGCCGAACTCAATGCCGGCCGGCTGTCGGCTGCCGACGCCGCAGGTGCGAAGTTCTTCACCACGGAGCTCCAGTGGAACGTTGTCGACCGCTGCCTGCAGCTGTTTGGCGGCTACGGCTACATGGAGGAGTACGAGATCGCCCGGATCTGGCGCGACGCCCGGGTACAGCGCATCTACGGTGGCACCACCGAGATCATGAAGGAAGTCGTCGGACGGGAGCTGATGGCATGACGGTCCTGACAGAGGTGCGCGGGCCGGTCCTGCTCATCACGCTCAACCGTCCGGAGGCCCGCAACGCGATCAACGCCGAGCTCGCAGCTGCGTTGGTGAAGGCCCTCGCACAGCTGGACGCGGACCCTGCGCTGCGAGTCGGGGTGTTGACCGGCGCTGGCCGCGGGTTCTGTGCCGGCATGGACTTGAAGGCATTTTCGACAGATGGCGTCCCGGCTGCGCTGAGCGCTCTGGTAACGGACGGCGCGCAGAAGCCGCTGATCGCCGCCGTGGAGGGGTTCGCCCTGGCCGGTGGTCTGGAGCTCGTTCTGATGTGCGACCTGCTCGTGGCCGCGTCCGGTTCCCAGTTGGGCATCCCCGAAGCCAGCGTGGGACTGTTCGCCGCCGGCCTCGGACTGTTCAGGTTGTCGCACCGCGTGCCGCCGGCGCTCGCCATGGAGATGGCCCTGACCGCCGGGCCGCAGTCCGCCGAGAAGTGTCTCGGCCTGGTCAACCGCGTGTGCGCCCCCGGTCAGGCGGTGGAGGTGGCGCTGCAACTGGCGGAGCGGATCGCGCTCAACGCCCCTCTGTCTGTTGCGGCGAGCAAGAAGCTGGTGCGGATGGCAGTCGGGCTCACCCAAGCTGAGTTCTGGGAGCTGCAGAACGATCTGGTGACGTCCGTCTTCACCTCGGACGACGCCCGGGAGGGACCTCGGGCCTTCGCGCAGAAGCGCCCGCCTGTCTGGACGGGTACCTGAACCACAGTTTTCGCGCCTCAGGCAGCTGGCTGAGGGGCTTTGGCCGAGATGCGACGGAGCCACCATCCGGCTCCGCGGTCCACCAGCCGGTCCCGGCGGGCGATGCGGACCTTCGCCGGGTCCGAGCGAAGCTGTCCGAGTCCCGACGCGCACCGGTACACCTCGCGGGTGAGGGCTGCCTGGAGAAGGTCGAGCACGGCGAGATCGTTGCGCACGTAGCCGAATGACAGCCGGTTGTCGGGATCGCAGAAGCCGTACTGGCCGCCGAGACCCTCCGCCCCGTAGGCCGTGGCTGCCGGGCCGAAACGCCAACCCACGCCGGGAATGCGTCCGTTGCCCAGGTAGCCCAGCGTCCGGGGGACGGGTGCGGCTCCGTTGCCCATCAGGCGGGGCAGCGAGACGTCCGCGGCGAGCAGATCGGGTTCCCTGGCCACCACCGTTGACCACGCTGCGACGCTCTCCGGGCTCAGCAGCCGGACTCCGTCCAACTCGCCGCCCAGGGCCATGAGGGACCACAGCCGAGCCAGTGACCTCGCGTCGGACGTTCCCCCGCCCGCCGGGAATTCGGCGCGCAGGAACTCCGGTCGGTCGGCCAGCTGCTCGATCTCGTCGACCAGGTTGGTCGTCCCGTTACCGAGGAAGGCCCGCCCGCTCAGCGCGGAAGGGTTGCGGGCAACGGCGATCGAACTTTCGAACGGCTTGCGGATCACACCGGGTAGATGGGCGCTGGCGATCCCGAACACGTGGGCGACGCTGCCGTGTTGCTCCGCGGGAGTGCCGATCCAGGTGCGCAACCCGAGGGGCGCAGCCACCTCCTCAGCGAAGAAGGTTCCGACGGTGCGACCGGTCACGCGTCGGACGATCTCGCCGACCAGCCACCCGAAGGTCACCGCGTGATAGCCATGGCGGGTCCCGGGCGGCCACTCCGGGGGCGCCGCGGCAAGGCCGGCGCTGATCGCCGCGGTGTGGTCCCAGCCCGTTCCGTCGAAACGAAGCAGCTCAGTCTGACCTGGGAAGGACAGCACACCGGCGGTGTGCAACAGGATGTGCCGGACGAGCGTGTCTTGCTTGCCTGCCTGCGCGTACTCCGGCCAGTACCGGCTGACCGGAGCCTCGATGTCCACCCGGCCCTGGTCGCAGAGCATCTGCAAGCACAGGGCGGCCAGCCCTTTCGTGGCGGAGGCGATGATAGTGATCGTGTCGGGCGACCATCGCCTGCCGGGGCCAGCCCAGCCGCCCCAGGTGTCCACGACTGGCTGGCCGTCGATCGTCGCGCAATAGCCGGCACCGCCTCTGCCGAGCAGCCGCTGGTGTGATCGAAACAGGTCGAGCACCGGCACGTAGCCCGGCGCAGCCCAGGGTTCGGCCGTCATCGGGCGTCCGCTGCCGGAATGGGCCGGGTGGCGGCGACGTAGCGCCAGCAGGAACAGGAGCTCACAAAGTCCAAGGGCCGTTGCTCCAGCACCGCATCGGGCACCCCCCGGGCGTAGTGCGAGCCTCCGCCGTAGTTGGTGCTGCTGAGAAATGACGTCCCCAGTTGGTCCAGCGCGCCGATGAGGTGGGTTCCGGTCGAGTCGCCCCCGGTGGCGATGAGCCCTTGCTGGTAGAGGAAGAACGCTTCGCACATGCTGAAGGCGCCATAGAAGTCTGTGGCTGACGAAGGGACCAAACCCTGCGAGCGCAGCAGGTCGAGGCAACGCGCCTGGCTGGCGTTGGCCTTCGGGTAGTCCGAGGGGCCGACGTCCTGGGTCGCCAGCCAGCCGAACACGTGGATGTTGGCGGCCTGGGCGGCGGGGATGTGGGAGCCGAGCGCCGCGACTTGAGCGAGCGAGGTGACGAGGTACATCGGGTGGTAGTTCTGCGACTCGGCGTCCTCCGCAAACAGAAGGGTCGGGCCGGCTTCGCTGACGCCGTGGATGACGACAACATTCACCCCCGCGCTCGCAAAGGCGAGGATCGCGTTCTGCACCCCCGCCGCTGCGCCACCCAGGTCGCTGTTCCCCTGCGCGCAGGGGTACGTCTGGGTCTTGGTCACGGTGAGTCGCCGCGATGCGACGAAGGGCATGACCTCCTGGGAGAAGGAGCGTTCAGTTCCCGGGCAGGTGTCCATCAGGAAGCCCAGCCGACTGGAGCTCGAGATCAATCCTCGGGACAGCGCACCGTCGAGGCGGGTCAGGGTCCGCCGTCCGACGGTGGGCACGTCGAGGTTCTTCTCCAGCGGATAGGCCCGGAGCTCCTGCTCGTCCGGGACGTTGAAGCCGGTGTTGAGATGGGGGACTGACCGGCTTGCTAGGCACTGCTCGAAGGCCGGCACGTAGTCGAAGACATAGCCGATCACCGCCTCCACGTGGTTGTCCTGGGTGAACGTGGCGCACGCGGCCTGAAAGTCGGCGGTCCAGCTGGCGCTGCCGGTGTCGGTCTGCGCGTAGACCGGATTGATCCGTCGCCCGGCCAGACCGCCACCGGCGTTCAGTGCCTTCACCAGGGCGTCATCCATCTGACGCTCGGTGAAGGTGTTGCCCGGGCTGATCCCGAAATTGGCGGCGTTGCTGGTCCCCGTGAGCACGATTCCCACCTGAACCGGTCCACGCTTCGTGGTCCGGTGGACAGGACCACCACTTGCGGTGACCGACGTCGCGCCTGCCTGCCGCGCTGTGGACCCCTGCTGGCCATTGGCGGGAGTGCCGCCGACGGACTGTGCCTGTCCGGCAAGGCCGGCGGCTGGGGGATTGTCGCCTGCGAGGCCAGCTCCGGTCGACGCGTCGGCCGGGCCGATGCCCGATCCCCCCACCGACAGTCCAGCGCCCGAAGCCGCTCCCGGTTGCCCGGCGGCCGTCGAACCGCAACCGGTCAGCAAGGCCCCCGTAAGCAGCGCCACTGCGGCGACGGGTCGGCGGTGACGGCGACGACCGAACCGCGTGGGTCCGGCGTACGCAGCGGCAGCGAGAGCCTTCCTGGCCATCAATGATCCCTACCGTTGTGCTCACATCGAAGAACAGTCAACAGTGACTGTACGATGCCCTGCACAACTGCGCAAGCCCCCCGAAACGCGCCGGACACCCGGTCGGACTGTCCCGGCAGGGGACGCGAAGGTCCCGCATCTCAGCTCTGAACGGCCTCGTAAACGGTGACGACGCAGGCCGAACCAAGGCCCAGGTTGTGCTGCAGCCCAGCTCGGGCTCCAGGCACCTGGCGCGCACCCGCGGTCCCGCGCAGCTGCCAGGTCAGCTCGGCGCACTGGGCCAGACCGGTCGCGCCGAGCGGGTGCCCCTTCGACAGCAGCCCGCCGGAGGGGTTGGTCACGACCCGGCCGCCGTAGGTGTTGTCACCGTCGAGAATGAACTTCTCGGCCGTCCCGTCCGGGGTGAGCTGCAAGGCCTCGTAGGCGAGCAGCTCGTTGGCGGTGAAGCAGTCGTGGAGCTCGACGACCTGGATGTCCTCCGGCCCGAGAGAGGCCTGCGCGTACGCCTGCTGGGCGGCGCTCCGGGCGATGTCGAAGCCGACCAGCGCTCGCATGTCCCCGGTGAAGGTCGACGGCTTGTCGGTGGTCATCGCCTGGCCGGCGATGCGCACCCCGGCGGGCAGATCCCGGCGCCGCGCGAACTCGGCGCTGACGAGCACGACAGCCGCCGCGCCGCTGGTGGGTGGGCAGCACTGCAGGCGCGTCAATGGTCCGTAGATGTGCGGCGAGGACATCACCTCGTCGAGGGTGAGCGGGGTCCGGAAGACGGCGTTGGGGTTGTTGGCGGCGTGGGCGCGCGCCTTGACCGCGATCCGGCCGAAGGTGTCGGGGGAGATCCCGTACTCGTCCATGTAGGCCTGACCGGCGCCGCCGAAGAACTGGGCGGCCATCGGGACGCCCTCGGCGGTGCCCTGCAGCTCACTCCGCCGGTCCTCGAAGCGGCCCAGCGGCCCGCGACGGTCGGTCCATAGTTCCGCGAGCGCCCCGCGCTGCATCTGCTCGAACCCGAAGGCCAGCGCCACCTCGACGGCACCGCTCGCCACCGCCTGCCGGGCGAGCCACAGGGCGGACGAACCGCTCGCGCAGTTGTTGTTGACGTTGACCAGAGGGACACCCGTCAGGCCGACCCGGTAGAGCGCTGCCTGCCCGGCAGTGGAGTCGCCGTACACGTAGCTCGCGAAGGCCGTCTGCACCTCGTCGAGTCCGACGCCGGCGTCCGCGAGGGCCGCGCGGACCGCGCGCTCGCCCATGTCGTCGTACTGCTCGCCGGCACTGGGCTTGGCGAAGGGAACCATCCCGACGCCCGCCACCCGTACGTCGACCGTCATGTCAGCCCCTTTACAGTCAGTTCTGACTACATTAGCCCATCCAGTGCCCGCGGGCAAGTGCCGGTGCGTCGACTACTCGAGGGCGCGCGCCATGAGGTCGACCCATAGGCCGATGAGTCGGTCGTCCGTTCCCTCCGTCCGCAGGCTCGCCCGGGCCGCCGCGCCGCGCATGGCATCGAACAGCAGGGCCAGTGCGTCGCGGAAGGCGGGGCTGGGGTCAGCCTGACCAAACAGCTCCGCCGCCATGCTCCGGATTGCCTGGCCGACGATGCGCTCCTGCGGCTGGAGGACGGCCAGCAGCTCGGCATCGTTGCGGGCGGCGAGCCAGAGCTCGAGGGACGCTGCGAACAGCGGGCCTTCGAAGGTGGTCCAGAGCACCCGCACGGCCCAGTCCACGCTGTTCTCCGGGCGCATGTGGTTCTGGGCGATGGTGAGGACCTCGGCCATCCGCTCCCTCCCCAGGTGCTCGACGGCCGCCACGATCAGTTCCGCGCGCGACCCGTAGTGATGCAGGAGCGCACCGCGCGACACCCCCGCGCGCTCCTGGACCTCGAGGGTCGTCGTCCCGCCGTAGCCCTTCTCGCACAGGGCCGAGACCGTGGCGTCGAGGAGCCTGCGCTGCATCGCGGCCGAGCGCTCCCCCTGGGTGCGCGCGCCGCGCTGGACCTCCGTCACGCCTGCTTCCTCTCGTTGCGCCGAATGCTACTGACGCCATTGCGCCGGACCCGCTCAGCAGATACAGTCCATCTTGACTGTTAGGTCGGAGCCCGTGAAGGAGTCCCCGCGGTATGGCCATCCCTGCGTCCGTTGTCGGGTCCACCACCCTGCCCGTCACCGTCACGGTGGAGCGTGGCCGGCTCGCGCTGTTCGCCAAGGCAACGGGCCAGCACGACAAGGTCTACACGGACGTGACGTACGCCCAGGCCGAAGGGCACCGCGACCTCCCGGTCCCACCGACCTTCCTGTTCGGTCTCGAGCTGGAGCAGCCGGACCCCTTCGCGTGGATCGCCGACCTCGGCGTGGACCTCAACCATGTCCTCCACGGCTCGCAGTCCTTCGAATACGAGCAGCTGGCCTATGCCGGCGACACTCTCACAGCGCAGTCGACCGTCACCGACCTCTACAGCAAGAAGGGCGGGGCCTTGGAATTCCTGGAGCGCCAGACCACGGTCACCCGGGATGACCAGAAGGTGGCGACCCTGACCCAGGTCCTCGTCGTGCGGAACCCCTCATGAGCGGCGAGCGGACCTGGGCCGTGGGGGACCACCTACCCCCCCTCGACTGCGGCCGGATCAGCCGGACCACCCTGGCGCTGTTCGCCGGGGGCTCCGGTGACCACAACCCCATCCACCTCGACATCGACACCGCGCACGCCGCGGGCATGGACGACGTCTTCGCGCAGGGAATGCTCAGCATGGCCTACCTGGGCCGGCTGATCACGGACAACTTCCCGCAGCACCGTCTGCGTGGGTTCACGACCCGCTTCGCGGCGATCACCCCCGTCAACGCCCACCCGACGTGCTTCGGCGAGATCACCGGGAGCGACGGCACCTCGCTCACTGTCGACCTTCGGGTCGAGCTCGCCGACGGCACCCGCACTCTCACCGGCACCGCCACCCTCGCCCTGGAAGGAAGCACTCTGTGAACACGCTCGCGGGAAAGGTCGCCCTGGTCTCCGGCGCAGGGAGAGGCATCGGCCAGCAGATCGCGCTGAAGCTGGCTCGGGAGGGTGCCAGCGTCGTGATCAACGATCTCGACGCGGAGCCCGCCGCGGAGACCCTGGCCAAGATCGAGGCCGACGGGGGCACGGCCTTCGCCGTCGTGGGAAGCGTGATGGAGGACGGCTTCGCGCAGCGGTTCGTCGGCGCCGCCGTCGAGCAGTTCGGTGGGCTGCACATCATCGTCAACAACGCGGGCTTCACCTGGGACAACGTGATCCAGAAGATGAGCGACGAGCAGTGGGAGACCATTCTCGGCGTCCATCTCACGGCACCCTTCCGGATTCTGCGGGCCGCACAGCCCGTGATCAGCGCCGCGGTCAAGGCCGAGCGTGCCGCCGGATCCGTCGTCAACCGGAAGGTCGTCAACATCTCCTCGTTGGCGGGGGTGGGCGGCAATGCCGGGCAGGCCAACTATTCGGCAGCAAAGGCCGGCGTCGAGGGCCTGACCCGGACGCTGTCCAAGGAGTGGGGCCGGCTGGCGGTGAATGTCAACGCCGTTGCGTACGGGCTGATCTCGACCCGGCTGACCCAGGCCGTGGAGGCGGGCGGCTCGATCGACGTCGAGGGACGACAGATCAAGGTCGGCGTCAACCCGGACCTGCTCGCCTCGATGGAGTCCATGATCCCGCTGGGACGCGCCGGGACTCCTGAAGAGGCGGCCGGAGCGGTCTACCTGCTGTGCCTGCCGGAGTCGGACTACATCAGTGGCCAGACGGTTCTGTGCGCCGGCGGGTTTCTGCTCTGATGGCCTACCGGAGTGCGTGGAAGGACCCCGAGGTCACAGCTCTCGGGGACCTGGCCGCGACCTTCTTCGCCAAGGAGCTGGTGCCCCACCGTGACCGCTTCGACGCCCAGAAGGGCGTCGACCGGCAGCTGTGGGCGCGGGCGGGGGAGACGGGACTGCTGCTGTGCTCCATCCCGTCCCAGTACGGCGGTGGTGGTGGCACGTTCGCCCACGAGGCGGCGGTCTTCGAGGCGCAGGGCCGCGCGGGCGACACCGGCTTCGGCATCGCCGTGCACAGCGGGATCGTTGCCCACTACCTGCACGCCTACGGCTCCGAGGCTCAGCGCCAGCGCTGGCTGCCCCCGATGGCGACGGGGCACACGATCGGTGCCATCGCGATGACCGAGCCGGGTGCAGGCTCGGACCTGAAGGCCATGACCACCCGGGCCGTCCGCAGCGGCGACGGGTACCTGCTCAACGGCAGCAAGACGTTCATCAGCAACGGAGCGTCCTGCGACCTGCTGATCGTCGCCTGCAAGACCGACCCCGCGGCCGGTGCCCGCGGTATCTCGCTGCTGGTCGCGGAAACCCAAGGCCTGGCTGGTTTCTCCCGCGGCCGCACCCTGGACAAGCTGGGCATGCACGGACAGGACACCGCCGAGCTGGATTTCGCCGACGTCGTCCTACCGGCGACCTCGCTGCTCGGTGAGGAGGGCGCCGGGTTCGCCATGCTGATGAACCAGCTCAGGCAGGAGCGCCTGGTCATCGGCCTGCAGGCAGTCGCGGCGATGGAGACGGCGCTGGACGAGACCGTCACCTATGCCAAGACCCGCCAGGCATTCGGTGGGCCCTTGCTGGACATGCAGAACACCCGCTTCGAGCTCGCCGAATGCGCGACGCTGGTCCACGCCGGCCGGGTCTTCATCGACAGCTGCATCGAGCGTCACCTCAGCGGCGAGCTCGACACGCCCACCGCGTCGATGGCGAAGTGGTGGCTCACCGAGCTGCAGTGCCAGGTCATCGACCGGTGCCTGCAGTTGTTCGGCGGCTACGGCTACATGAAGGAGTACCTGATCAGCCGGCTGTACGCCGACGCGCGGGCCCAGAAGATCTACGGGGGTGCCAACGAGGTGATGAAAGAAGTCATCGCCCGCTCACTGTGACCTCCACCCGGGCGGGCCGCGACGTTCCCACCGGGTCACCGTTGCCCCTTGCGGACCTCGTGGAGGGTGTGGCGCAGGCCTCGGGCGCTTGGGTCCTGGTCGAGCAGTTCAACGTGGTCGTCGGTCACGGGCGTGGCGGGTTTGCGTGTCCGGCGGCACTGGTCGAGGCGATCGTGCAGAAGCGGACCGCCACGTTGCGCCGGGCGGTGGTCTGGTGTCGGGACGGGGGCGGGCTGTCCGGGACGCTGGGTGGACTGCCGGTCGTGACCTGCGAGCTGGGTCCGGGGACGACGGCCTGGTTCGTGGGCCCGGCGCCGCGGGACCTGCCGGCGGCGACGCGGCTGCTGGCCCTGGGGGCCGCCCAGCTTCAAGACACGGCCCACGACGCCGAGGTGGAGTCGTTGCTCCATCCCCGTGGGCTGGTGCGGCCGGGGCGGGCCCCGTCGGCGAGGCTGCTGGTGGTCGGATCTCCGGCAGTGGTGCACGAGCTGGTCGCGGCATGCCGGTCGGCGCTCGCGGCGACCGAAGGCAGGCCGGCGCGCCTGCAC
>JALYIZ010000036.1 GCA_030775505.1 Actinomycetota bacterium
GTCCTCCTGCGCCTGCTCGCCGAAGGCCGCGGCCACCTTGCCACGCAGCTCGTGGACGTTGAGAACGCTGGTGTCGAGGACCAGGTCAGCTTCGCCGCGCAGGTCCCTGAGCAGGCTCCGCTCCCTGGCGATCCCGTCCACCAGCCGACCGTCGTCCTGCAGCGGGTGGGGCCGCCGGACGTTCTCGAAACGGCGGACGAGAGCGTCGTCGCCGGCCTCGAGGAACAGCACACGCGGATGGACGCCGCGCCGGTCGATGTCCGTCAGGGCGCTCTTGAGGTCTGAGCTGAACCCCCGGGACCGGACGTCGACGACCACCGCGATCCGGCCCACCGAGCCCTTGGAGCGCAGTCCGAGGTCGACCATCGTCGCCAGCAGTGACGGCGGGAGGTTGTCGACGACGAACCAGCCCAGGTCCTCGAGGCACTTCGCGGCTGTCGACCGCCCGGCGCCGGACAGCCCGGTGACGACAACGAGCTCAAGCCCCCCGGCGGGCCCGGTCACGTGAGGACCTCACCGGTGACGGGGTTCACGGCGACCCCCGCCGGCGACGCGGCCAGCGCAGCCACGACGGCCTCCGCGGTGCGACGACCCACTCCCGGGACCTCCATGACCTCGTCCACCGATGCTGCCCGCAGTCGCTTGAGCGAGCCGAAGTGTCGCAGGACAGCTTTGCGGCGCGCCTGGCCAAGCCCGGCGACGCCGTCCAGGGCTGACTCCACCATCGTGGTTGACCGGCGCTGGCGGTGATAGGTGATGGCGAAGCGGTGGGCCTCGTCGCGGATCCGCTGGAGCAGGTAGAGCCCCTCCGACGTCCGCGGCAGGATGACCGGCTCCGACTGTCCCGGCAGCCACACCTCCTCGAGCCGCTTCGCGAGGCCGCACACCGCCACTCCGTCGACGCCCTGCTCGGCGAGTACCCGCTGAGCCACCGCGACCTGCGGCGCCCCCCCGTCCACCACGACGAGCTGGGGCGCGTAGGCGAAGCGTCGTGGACGGCCGGTCTCGGGGTCGATCCCCGCCGGCGCGGGCTGGTTGGCATCAGGGTTCGACGTGTCGACGGCGTCGGTGTCGCGCTCGCGGAGGAAACGGGCGAAGCGCCGGCTCAGCACCTCGTGCATCGACGCGAGGTCGTCCTGGCCCTCCACCGTGCGCACCGAGAAGCGGCGGTACTCGGACCTGCGTGCCAATCCGTCCTCGAAGACCACCATCGAGGCGACCACGGCCGTGCCCTGCAGGTTGGAGACGTCGAAGCACTCGATCCGAAGGGGCGCCTGGGGCAACCCCAGGGCCTGCTGGATCTCGCCCAGGGCCTTCGACCTCGCTGTGAGGTCGCTTGCCCGTTTCGTCTTGTGCAGGGCGAAGGCCTGGGTCGCGTTGCGCTGGACGGTGTCCAGCAGGGCCTTCTTGTCGCCGCGTCGCGGGACCTTGAGCACGACGTTGGTTCCCCGGAGTTCGCACAGCCACCGGGTGATGGCCTCCCTGTCGGGGGGAAGGGCCTGAACGAGGACCTCCCGGGGGACTTCGTCGCCGGTCCGCACATCGGCCCCGTCCGCCCAGGAGGGCTCAGGCTCGTCTCCGTAGACCTGTGCCAGGAACTGGCCGACGAGCTCGCCAGTGGTGAGGGCCTCCACCTTGTCCACCACGTAGCCGCGTTGCCCCCGTACCCGGCCACCTCGGACGTGGAAGACCTGGACGGCTGCCTCCAGCGCATCCTCGGCGATCGCTACGACGTCAGCGTCGGTGCCGTCCGGCAGCACGACGGCCTGCTTCTCCATGGCCCGGCGCAAGGCCCCGATGTCATCGCGCAGCCGGGCGGCCCGCTCGTACTGCTGGTCGTGAGCCGCCTGGGTCATGTCGGCCTCGAGGCGCTTGAGAAAGCGCCCCGTCTGACCGGCCATGAACTCGCAGAACTCCTCCACGATCCGGCGGTGCTCCTGTGCTGTCACCCGGGAGACGCACGGAGCGGAGCACTTGTCGATGTAGCCCAGCAGGCAGGGTCGGCCGACCTGGCCCGCCCGCACGAACACACCGGTGCTGCACGTCCTCGCCGGGAAGACGCGCAGCAGCAGGTCCAACGTCTCGCGGATGGCCCAGGCGTGCGCGTAGGGGCCGAAGTACCGGACACCCTTCTTCTTCGGGCCCCGCATGACCTGCAGCCGCGGGTACTCCTCGCCGAGGGTCACCGCCAGTGACGGGTAGCTCTTGTCGTCGCGGTAGCGCACGTTGAAACGCGGGTCGTACTCCTTGATCCAGGAGTACTCGAGCTGCAGCGCCTCCACCTCGGTGGATACCACTGTCCAGTCCACGGCAGCGGCGCTGGTGACCATCTGACGCGTGCGGGGATGGAGGTTGTCGATGTCCTGGAAATAGCTGGACAGGCGGGCGCGCAGGCTCTTGGCCTTGCCCACGTAGACGACGCGGCGGCCCGCGTCGCGGAAGCGGTAGACCCCCGGCGAGTCCGGGATTGACCCTGCCGCCGGACGGTAGGAGGACGGGTCGGCCACGGCCACCAGCCTACGTGCGGTCAGCTGTCGTAGAGGGTCACCGGAGCGCCGGTCGGCAGGATCGGGAAGAGCCAGTCCATCGAGGGGTCGGTCACCCGGATGCAGCCGTGACTGGCCGGGTACGTGGGCACGCTGTTGCTGCCATGGATGGCCCAGCCCTGGACGAAGTAGGCCGGCCGGTACAGCTGTCCGAGTCGGCTGACCCGGATCCCGTCGAACTTCCAGGTGACCTGGAAGTGCCCGCGCGGCGTGGTTGCCCGGTAGGTGATCCCGTCGGAGACGTAGAGCCGGTCACTGCCCGTGGAGGTGTCGAGGACGCCGAGTGGGACCCCGCCTTGCGAGACGATCACCACCTGGTGGGTGATGTCCACCTCGACGGCGATGCCGGCTGCCGGGAAGCGCACCGCGGGCAGCCCGGCGGTTGCCAGCCGGGCCCTGGTGCCGCGGTCGTAGAACCCGCTGACGGGGAGGCCCGCGAGCTTCTGGAAGGCCGTCAGCGCGTGGGCGGCCTCGGCGTCGAAGACGCCGGTCGGAGCGCCGAAGTGGTACCTCAACGCTGCCAGGCGCTGCTCCATGGCGAGGACGTCACCGCCGACATCGCCCGGGTGGAGGTCGCGTGCATCCACGCGCAACCTCACCGTGGGTGAGGTGGCGGACTCGTACGCATCGGTACCGGCCAGCACGACGCGCAGGGTCACCGTCCCGATGACGCCCGGTCGGAGGCCGATCCGGTAGCCCCCGCCGGCTCCGGTGCCGATCACGGCTGCGGTGTGCCACCCGCCAGCCAGCAGCCGTTGCACCGCGAGGCGGGCGCCGGCATAGGCGGGGGTCAGCGCCCCGTGCAACACCGAGTCCGTGCCGAGCACCACCGAGCCGACGGTCAGGGAGGCAGTCAGCGCGGGCTGGACCCGTGAGGTGACCGGACCGCCCGTCGACGGGGCGCCGAAGGGACTTCCCGCGAAGACCAGCTGGTACTGGGCCGACGCACGGGGTGCCAGGCGGTAGCTGACCGCCCCATCGGAGCCGCTGGTGGCCTGCCCGGCCGCAAGCGTCACGCCGGTTCCCAGGGTGCGCGCGACAAGCGTCACCGCCTCACCCGGCAGCGGCGAGCCGTCGCCGAGCAGCAGCTGACCGGAGACAGTGAGTACCGAACCGGCCGGCACTACCGCGGCAGGGGCAGCGACGTCGATCCGGGTCGCGGGGGCCGGGACCGGGGTCACCGTCACCGGAGCCGCCGTGCCGCTCGTCGTCCCGTCGGCGTCGAGCCCCCACACGGCGTAGCTGTAGGCAGTGCCGTCGGTCAGACCGCTGTCGCGCGCAGTCGTGCCAGTGCCGCGGAAGACCTCTCTCCCGTCGGTGGGACTGGCCGGGGCGGAGGTGCCCGCCAGGGCCCGGATGAGGACACCGGCCCCCCCGCCGCCGGACCAGGTGAGCTGGACGACGCCATCGCCCGGCCGAGCGGCGAGTGCCGAAGGGGTCGACGGGGCGGCCCACGCCGTCGGCGCAGCCGCCATCAGCGCGGCGAGCACGACAACCGGGGTCACGAAAGCGGCGCCCCCGACACTGGCGAGGCGGTAACGGCTGTGCAGGGCGGTGCGGCTCATGCCGTCCTCTCCGGACACGGGGCAGCGCCCTCAGGTCACCGATGTCAGCACAACCACCGTACCGGTTTGCCTCAACGCGTCCGTGCGGCACGACGGGGTGCGGCGGAAGCTGCCCGGGGGGTCCGTGCGGCGCGCGGCTTGCGGGTGGCGCCCACCCCGCCGGTCGAGCGTCCCGTGAGCACGCCGGTCAGGAACCGGCCCGTGTGCGACGCCGGATCGGCACTGACCTCCTCGGGTGTACCTGTCGCCACGACCTGCCCGCCGCCCGAGCCGCCCTCAGGACCCATGTCCACCACCCAGTCCGCCGTCTTGATCACGTCGAGGTTGTGCTCGATCACGATCACCGAGTTGCCCTGGTCGACCAGCCGGCCCAGCACGCCCAGCAGCTTGCGGATGTCCTCGAAGTGCAGACCGGTCGTGGGCTCGTCAAGGATGTAGACGGTGCGGCCTGTCTGGCGCTTCTGCAGCTCGGAGGCGAGCTTGACCCGCTGGGCCTCACCGCCGGACAGCGTCGGCGCCGGCTGTCCGAGCCGGACGTAGCCGAGCCCCACGTCGACGAGCGTCTGCAGGTGACGACGAATCGCGGGCACGGCCTCGAAGAAGGCCGCTGCCTCCTCGATCGGCATGTCGAGGACCTCCGAGATTGTCTTCCCCTTGAAGTGGACCTCGAGGGTCTCCCGGTTGTAGCGGGCGCCGGCGCAGATCTCGCATGGCACATACACGTCGGGCAGGAAGTTCATCTCGATCTTGATCGTCCCGTCGCCGGCGCAGGCCTCGCATCGACCGCCCTTGACGTTGAACGAGAACCTCCCCGGGAGGTAGCCCCGCACCTTTGCCTCGGTCGTCTCGGCGAAGAGCTTGCGCATGTGGTCGAACACGCCCGTGTACGTCGCGGGGTTGGACCTCGGCGTCCGTCCGATCGGGGACTGGTCGACCCGGACCACCTTGTCGAGGTGTTCCAGGCCCGTCACCCGGGTGTGGCGGCCGGGCACCTCCCGGGACCCGTTGAGCTGGGTGACGAGCACTGCGGCGAGGATGTCGTTGACCAGGGTCGACTTCCCGGATCCAGAGACGCCGGTCACCGCCACGAGGCAGCCGAGCGGGAACGACACCGTGATGTCGCGCAGGTTGTGCTCGCGGGCCCCGGTCACCGTGAGCTGCCGGTCGGGGTCGGGCGCGCGGCGCACCGTCGGAACCGGTATCGACCGGCGCCCCGACAGGTACTGGCCGGTGATCGAGTCGGGCGAGGCGAGCAGCTCCGAGACGGGACCGGACACCACGACCTGCCCGCCGTGCTCCCCCGCACCCGGGCCGATGTCGACGACCCAGTCCGCGACTTTGATGGTGTCCTCGTCGTGCTCGACCACGATGAGCGTGTTGCCGAGTTCCTTGAGGCGCAGCAGCGTGTCGATCAGGCGGTGGTTGTCCCGCTGGTGCAGCCCGATGGACGGCTCGTCGAGCACGTAGAGCACGCCGACCAGCCCCGAGCCGATCTGGGTCGCCAAGCGGATCCGCTGGGCCTCCCCGCCGGCCAGGGTTGCGGCCGGCCGGTCCAGCGAGAGGTAGTCCAGTCCGACGTCGAGCAGGAAGCCGAGCCGCGCGTTGACCTCCTTGAGCACGCGCTCGGCGATCACGCGCTGCCGGGCGTCGAGCTCCAGGTTGCGCAGGAAGAAGGCGCAGTCGGCGATGGCCAGGCCCGCCACGTCCGCGATGGAACGGTCGCCCAGGGTGACGGCGAGCACCTCAGGCTTGAGACGGGCCCCGTGGCACGTGGCGCAGGGCACCTCGCGCATGTAGCCCTCGAACCGCTCCCGGCTGGCGTCGCTCTCCGCCTCCCCGTGCCGACGCTCCAGGAAGGGGACGACCCCCTCGTACGCGGCGTAGTAGCTGCGCTCGCGGCCGTAACGGTTGCGGTAGCGGACGTGGACTTCGGTGTCGTGCCCGTGCAGCACAGCCCGCTGCTGGGCTGCGGTGAGCGTGTTCCACGGGGTCTTGAGCGTGAAGCCCAGCGCGTCCCCGAGCGCCTGCACGAGGCGGCCGAAGTACTCGATGTTGTGACCGCTGGACCACGGCTGGATGGCGCCCTGGGCGAAGGTCTTCTCGGGGTCGGGGATGACGAGCTCCGGGTCGACCTCCTTGCGCGTCCCCAGCCCGTGGCAGTCAGGGCAGGCTCCGTACGGGCTGTTGAAGCTGAACGAGCGCGGCTCCAGCTCCTCGAACGACAGGTCGTCCACCAGGCAGGCGAGGTGCTCCGAGAAGGTGCGCTCGCGGTGGGGGTCATCCTCGGGCAGGTCGACGAAGTCGAGGACCACCAGCCCGCCGCCGAGCTGCAGTGCTGTCTCGACCGAGTCTGTCAGCCGCCGCTTGGCGCTCGACTTCACCGTCAGGCGGTCCACCACGACCTCGATCGTGTGCTTCTCCTGCTTCTTGAGCTTGGGCACCTCCGTGAGGCTGTGGACCACGCCGTCCACCCGGACCCGGCTGAAGCCCTTTGTCTGCAGCTCGGCGAACAGGTCCACGTACTCGCCCTTGCGGCCCCGGATCACCGGCGCGAGGACCTGGAACCGGCTCCCCTCGTCGAGTTCGAGCACGCGGTCGACAATCTGGCCGGGTTGCTGGCGGGCGATGACGCGTCCGCACACAGGACAGTGCGGCGTCCCGGCCCGCGCGTAGAGCAGGCGCAGGTAGTCGTAGACCTCGGTGATCGTCCCGACCGTGGATCGGGGGTTGCGCGAGGTCGACTTCTGGTCGATCGAGACCGCAGGGGACAGCCCCTCGATGAAGTCGACGTCCGGCTTGTCCATCTGACCGAGGAACTGGCGCGCGTAGGCGGACAGCGACTCGACGTACCGCCGCTGACCTTCGGCGAAGATCGTGTCGAAGGCCAGGCTGGACTTCCCCGAGCCAGACAGACCGGTGAACACGATCAGCGCGTCCCGCGGCAGGTCCAGGGAGACGTCTTTGAGGTTGTGCTCGCGCGCACCGCGCACGACCAGACGATCGGCCATCGTGTCCCTTGGTTGGAGGTCAACCCACGATAACGTCGCCCTCCGACAGGACCTTCCGACCATGATCATACCGAACGAGGAGGTCACCCCGTGACGTACACCGGGACTGTCACGGTGGGCGGCGAGTCGCAGGTCCGCGACGTCCCTGGTCTGCGGATCACGAAGGTGGCAACACCTCCCTTCGAGAACAACTGCTACCTGCTGCGCTGCACCGCCACCGGGGACACCCTGCTGGTCGACGCCGCCGGCGACGCCCCACGCCTGCTCGCCGAGGTGGGGGACGGCCGACTGGTGGGGATCATCGAGACCCACGGGCACTGGGACCACTGGCAGGCCCTGGTCGAGGTGGTGGCGGCGACCTCAGCCCCCGTGATGAGCACGGCCGCGGACGCGGCCGAGCTGCCCGTTCACCCTGATCGTGTCCTTTCCGATGGCGACCCGGTAGCCGTCGGCAGGGCGCAGCTCCGGGTGATCACCCTCACCGGGCACACGCCCGGGTCACTGGCCCTGCTCTACGAGGGCGACCCCGCCCGGCCCCACCTGTTCACCGGCGACAGCCTCTTCCCTGGGGGTCATGGGCGGACAACAACTCCGGAAGACCACGTGAGTCTCATGAACGACTTGGAAGCGAAGGTCTTTGATCGGCTGCCTGATGAGACGTGGGTCTACCCGGGGCACGGGGAGGACACGACACTGGGCGCGGAGCGGCCGTCCTTGCCGGAGTGGCGGACGCGGGGCTGGTGACCCGGGGCCCAGCAACGCCCGGCCGGAGGCACCCTGCGCGCCATCGTCAAGGAGGTCCGGGCGAGCCAACTCGTCGACACCGTGGATGAGCACCGGACGCTGATCGGCCGCCGGCTGGATGCCGCTCGGCGTGGGGTACGTGCACGCGGGGAGGCCCACGACGAATGCGCGGCGATTTATTCGGTTCAATTCGCCAAAACGCTCGTGCGGCGGTACGTCATTGACGTTCCGAGGCACGCACATGGCGCGCTAGAAATTGGGCACGGGGCAAAATCTGAAAATCGTATTCTATTAGCTCTCGCTGAGATAACGCACTTTCGTCGTCTCTCCCAAGTCGAATAATAGCGATCTTCTTTCCCGAGGCTTTGTCCTTCAAGTGCAAATATTCAGGCGCGCCCCTGTCATCCAGCCCGTCCAATAAGAAATGGCGGCCAAGCACCGCAAGGGCGAGCGGGATTCCACGTAGATATCGCCCCACTCGGTGGGTCATACAAAGGGTCGCGCTCGCTGGCAGTGAAGGGTCACCTAAAACATCAACGGCCTCGTGTCGTGACACGGAAATCACATCCAGTTTCGATGGTTGCCCCAATGGGGTATGACTTCCACGGGCATTTCCCAAACTGGCGGCTCACCCACAGGCGGCCGGCGTGTTATCCATTTCCAAACCGAGCGACCAAATCGCCCTCGGTTATCCCACAGGTATCCGGCGCCCCGAGTCACCCATCGGGCAGTGTTACGCGCTCCGTTTACGGTGTCGTTTATGATTTTACCGGGCTTTTCCTTTGCGTATCGCCAAGCCGCGAGAACATACCATGGGAGCTTTCGGCCAGCACCTGGATCGCCAAAGTAGGACCTCTGAGTCGCCGTCGAGCAGCGCATACAGTTGTTCGAGTAATCGCTTCCGGCGTCGGTCGGGCTGGTGCCGCCGAGGTCGAATCGGTTGATGGGGTCTTGGTTGGCGTAGTCGTAGTTGTTGGCGCTGCCGCCGGGGATGGAGTCGGTTTGGAGGAATCTCGACCCCCCGACACGACCGCCTGGTTCATGCCGTCTGACGCGAAGGCGTTTGCTGCAGCTCTAGTTGACACCTGTTTGGTGGGACGAGGTCCCGCAGGAAGGATGTCGCTATGCCCAAGAGGATCCCCCCAGAGTTCAGGCGGGACGTCGTCACGGTCGCTCGCCGCGGTGAGCTGACTGTTGCTGAGGTCGCGGCCGACTTCGACATCTCGGAGCAGTCGGTGCGGCGTTGGATGCGGCAGGCCGACATCGATGATGGTGTGGTCGCCGGCCAGACCAGCGCTGAGCAGTCCGAGGTGGTGCAGCTGCGCCGCAAGATGCGCCGGTTGGAGATGGAGAACGAGATCTTGCGCCGCGCGGCGGCCTACTTCGCCCTCGGCCAGCGAATGACCTGAGACCGAGGGTCCGTCAGAAGACGGACCAGGCCAGGACGAGCAGGGCCACGCCCCACAAGGCGCTGAGCGCGAGGAGGCCAAGGGAGACTCAGAGCGCCCTGAGGGCCACCGGGTGCGAGGGTCCGGGGACCGCGCTTCGTGTCAGCGTGGCGACGCTCGCGCGGTCACTTCCCTATCCTCGCCATCGTCCGGACCTACCAAGCGCAGGTGCCGGCACCCATGACAACAACAAGATGATCTACGGCCATGACCTCGTGGTACCCCAACATTCCCCGCGCTACGGGCGTTTCGGCGCCGTGGAACCTTCAGACGGTCCTATTGCAAAGAGACCATCAAACGTCAGCGGGCACGCGGTAAAAATCGCCGATAGGCATGGACAAACTCTGACGGCCCAGGAAGAGGACGCACATGAGCACAAGCGTCCACTTGTACAGGTGCTTCACCTGCCAAGCTACAGGCCTTCCGGTGAGACACTGCAATGCTCCCATTCGCGCTTACCACAACAGAATGCATCGCCTCCTGACGGTCCTCAAAATGAACGACAACCCAACTCCAATTGAATTCCCTGGTACGCCACTCGGCGTCAACGAAGAAGATGGCGTGTACATCGGTCCAGGGGACAACGTACGTATGCCAGAATCCTCTGACGAGAATTCTATCGCCGTGCCCTAAACGGCAGCTCCGCCCAAGAATCCTCCACAGCATTGTCGATAGGCAGAACATTGCAAGAAAGACCAACGGGTTCTCTGTCTGTCCGCTCTCGCGTTCACTCTTAAGTTCGAGCGCGCCTATCGCGATGAGCATCGCGGACATAGTCAAGTAGTACCCGATAACAAGCCCACTCGACCGGCACGAAGTCGAGTACCATCGGCCACACACCCTCTTAACCAGCGATGGGCGCAAATGAGAATCACTCACGAATGTCGCCCTTTCGAGGTGCCACAGCCCCAGCTAGGACCGCAGAATACCGCGCTGCCAAATCCCGTACCAAAGGTAGCCTTGAGCATGTGAAGAACCGCCGCCTCCGTGACGGTTAGTGCGCCTCTTGCAGCGAGGAGAACGAGACGTCCGCCGACCATTGACAAAGCTGAACTCAGCATGGCGCTGGCCAACTCGCGACGCATCGCCCTGTAGTCCCCATTGAGTCCATACGTGACTGCGCTAGCCACCCCGAGCACGAGCGACCCCACTGCCGCATATGGTCCTGGGAAAAAGCCGAGCGCCGTTCCCATTCCGGCAAGCACCCCCGCAAGGGAATAGCGCCGGGCGAAGTGAAACTCAGGACAGCGAAGGCAGTTATTCCGATAATCGGTGTTTGTGCCACCGTCATACGTGGGGCTCTTACCTGAGAGGTCAGCCTGATCGATGGGGTCTTGGTTGGCGTAGTCGTAGTTGTTGGCGCTGCCGCCGGGTACTGGGTCGGTTTGGAGGAATCTCGACCCCCCGACGCGAACCCGGGTCTCATGCCTTCTGACCTGGGGTGATGCGCCGCAGTGAGTACGACCCGAGCCGGCTCGCCTTGACGCCCGATTCGGCCCACGGAGCCGACAACGCCCTTGACGCCCATTCAGGGCCAGCGTCGGGGTGCTCACCAGGACAGTGTGCCGGTCGGCGACGGTTCAGGCGTTCGGGTCGTCGTGGTCGAACTCGGCCAGCAGCTTCTCGACCTGCTCATCCCAGCCGCCGGTGCCAGCACCGTCGGCCGGCGGCTGAGGAGACTGCTGGGGTGGCCAGGGCGCCCTTGGTGGCCGGTTGCCTGCGCCGGGGTGGGTGCGTTCGTGGACGGCCTTCAGGGCCGCGATGGACACGTGCGTGTAGAGCTGGGTGGTGGTCAGTTCCGCATGACCGAGCAGCTGCTGGATGAACCGGATGTCCGCGCCGCCTTCGAGCATCAGCGTGGCCGCGGTGTGACGGAACAGGTGGCAAGCCCCCGGCTTGGTGATCTTCGCGCTGTCGAGGTGCTTGCGGGCGATCGCGGTCAACCTCTTCGCTGACAGCGGTCCGCCGCGGTTGTTCAGGAACAGCCGGTTGTCGTCCTCGGGTGGGACGGCGAGCTGCGGCCGGCTGTCGAGCAGGTACTTCTCGCACCAGCCGACGGCGCGTTCGGCGATCGGCACGACCCGGGATCGGCCGCCTTTGCCGGCGTTGACCGCCAGCGACCCTGACGCGATGTCGAGGTCGAACACCGTGAGGGCGGCGAGCTCTGAGGCGCGGATGCCGGTGGAGTAGAACACCTCGAGCACGGCCCGGTCCCGCAACCCATCGGGACTGTCGAGGCTGGGCTGCGAGAGGACGTCTTCGACCTCAGCGACCGTCATCGCGCGGCGGGGTTGCCAGCGCGGGACCCGTGGGAGTTCCAGCTCAGCGGTCGGGTTGATCAGCACCCGATGGGACCGGGCGAGCCACCGGAAGAACTGGCGCAGCGCCACCAGGCGGGCGGTCTGCGACCGGAACGCCAACGGCTTCCCGTTGCCTGGTTGGCGGTGGTGGAACAGGGCGCGCTGATACCGCTCGACGACCGGCCGGGTCACCTCCCGCGGCTGGGTGATGCCCCGCTCGGCGGCCCAGTCCGCGAACAGCGCGAGGCTCACGTGATACCGCTCGATCGTGAGCCGGGAGTAGCCGCGAACGGCCATCCACTCACAGAAGCTCGCGACCAGCACGACCATGCCGTCCGGGTCGTCAGGGTCGCCCGGGATCGGGTGCGGAGCTGGCATCAGGACTCGCGTGGGACCAGCGCAAGCGGGCCACGATCGGGCATCGAACGGGCATCTACCTGTGGCTCGTAGTCACTGGCTTGGCTGCTGGGTGGCGCCCAGAGAAGCTCGTAGGTGAACGCCCCGCCGCCGTAGCTGCGGTGCAGCGCGACGAACTCCAGCTCCACCAGACGGCTCAGGTGGCGGCGCAGCGCGAAGTCCGACCAGCCGGTGTGCTCCCGTGCCTGACGTCGGGTGAACCGGATGTCCTCCCGGCGACAACGCGACGCCTTCGCCTCGGCGGCGACCAGCACGTCGAGCAGCGTGAGCAGCCGGCGGGTCTGCGGTGCCAGGTCCGCCTCGGCCGGACCGGCGAAGATCAGCGGCGCCAACCGTTGTGCGACCGCAACGTCCTGCTCGGTGGCTTCCAGGTAGATGATCTCGACGCCGTGCCGGACCAGGCGCTTGCGGGGGCGTTGGTGCTGGTGCAGCAACGTCACGGCCCGGATCAGGGTGAGGAACTTCGCCTGGTCGCGCCGCGCCCTGGTGCGGCCGTCAGCGAACGACAACGACGGGGCGTGCGGGTTCACCACCGGCAGCGGTTCGAGCAGCCGCTGCGCGTTGGCATGCAGCACGCGCACCGCCTCGCGTTCCGTGCGGGCGAGTAGCCCACTGATGGTCTGGGCCTGACGTTGTGCGGCCAGGATCGCTCGGGTCTGCGCCTGGTCCTCCTCGACCCCGAGCACCAGGCAGCGGTTGGCCAACTCGTCGTCCATGGCGGGGGCGGTGGTGGTCAGGAACAGCGCGACCGGGCCTTGGACCCGGTAGGTCTTGGTGACCAGCTCACCGGTCATCGGGTCCTTGCCGGTCGAGGCGATGCTCAGTTCACCCTCGGACTGCAACAGCTTCAGCGCGTAGGAGGCCCGCTCCGCGCCTTCGGCTTCGGCGACCGACAAGATCTTGTGGGCCAGCTCGGTCTCACCCAGGTAGAACAGGCTCTGCCCGGTCATCGCCGACACCGCCAGCCGCTGCTCGTCCGGCATCAAGCTGAGGACCGCGTCCGTCAGGGTGCTCTTCCCTGCGGCGCTGCCGGACTGCACGACCACCGCCAGCGGGGTGTCCAGCAGCCGCGAAGTCGCGGCCAGGTAAGCGATCAGCGCGTTGTCCGTCTCACCGACGACGCCGAGGGCGGCGACGTCCGCGCCGATCCGGTCCAGCAGCGTCGGATCCTTCAGCAACGCCAAGGCTTCCTGCTCTTGCTCTGCGGTCATGGTCGGCCCGACGGGGGTAGGGGTGCGGGCCTCGGTCTGCAGGTCCAGCACCCGGTCCTCACAGGCCAGCAGCACCCGGCCCAGGTCCCGGCGCAGGCGTTCCTCATCGCGGACGCCCAACTCCGTCGCGGCGGCCTTTAGGAACAGCGCCCGGGCGCGAGCCGAGAACAGGTCCACCACGTCGAGATGGAAGCGCCCGTCGTCGGCTCCATCGTCGCTGACGTGCCGGACGCAGAGGTTGACGCGCAGGCTGCCCGGGCCGGTGATCCGGTCCAGGCCACGCACCCGCCAGAGCAGCACGCCGATCCGCACCCGCAGCTCCCCGCCGTCGACCGTGATGTCCCGACCGGGCGGGGCTGGTGCGACCGGCGGGATCGGCGAGGCTTCCACCGTCGGTGTGCTCGTCGTCGTGCTCGTCGACGGCGCCGGGTCCGCGATGGGCGCGATCGGTGCGGCCGGTCGGTCGGAGTGTGGGCCTGGGGCGGCGGGTAACGGTCGTGGTCCTCGGACCGATCGGGGCGGCGGCGGTGTCGTCGGTCCGTCGCCAGTCACGGCGGTCTGCTGCCGTGATGGGGCGGGTCCCTCGCCGAGCCACTGGGCCGCCCGTAGTCGCCCACCCAGCACCGCTGTCGGGTCGTTGC
>JALYIZ010000037.1 GCA_030775505.1 Actinomycetota bacterium
GACCCTGCCCGAGCCCCGAGCGCCACTGATCGTCCCTCCCACCCGGTGGGCCGGCCCCGAACCCGACCCCGACGCCCCCCTCGACCTCAGCGACCTCGACCTCAGCGACCTCGACCTCGGCGACCTCGCGGGGCCGACGACCGGGCCACCTGTCCACGCGACCGTCAGCACCCCCCGCTCCGCACGTGTCGGCGGCGATGACGATGACCCCTGCCCGTTCTAGGGTGCGGTCATCGGCCAACCCGGGGAGCCGTCCTGGCTCGACCGACCTGCAGGTATCAGAGGTGAGAGGGGCGGCGGCCGAGGTGCCACGTATCGCCGACCTGGCGGGAACAGTGCGGGTGCGCGTCGCGCTGACCTTCCTGGCCGTCGCGGCAGCGCCGGCCTGCACCGCATCGACGACCGCAGCGCGGACTCCTGCCGGGACTGCCATGCCCCCGGCAGCCAGGTCAGCGACGACCGCCCCGGTGTTCCCCTCGCCGACAATGGCCACCCCCGTGGCGAGCGAACCGTGGCGCTTCGGGACGTCGCGGGACGGAGTGCCTCTGATCGCCGTAGAGCGGCGGTCAGCGGGTGCGCGTCGGCGCCTGCTGGTCGTGGGTTGCATCCACGGCGACGAACAGGCCGGCGTGACCATCGTCGAAGCCATGCTGCACCAGCCGCTCCCGGCAAACGTGGACGTGGTCCTGGTTGCGTCGGTCAACCCAGACGGGCAGCGTCGTCAGACGCGCCAGAACGCGGCGGGCGTTGACCTCAACCGCAACTTTCCCTTCGGCTGGCGTGCTCTCGGTCATCGCGGGGACCAGCAGTTCTCCGGGACGGGCCCACTGTCCGAGCCGGAGTCTCTGGCCGTCACGGGGCTCATTTCCCGGCTGCGTCCTGACGTGACCGTCTGGTTCCACCAGCCGGTGGACGTCGTGGACGACTCCGGGGGCGATCCGGCGCTCGAACGCGCCTTCGCCGTCCGGGTCGGTCAGCGCTTCACCCGGTTGGTGCGATACCCAGGCAGCGTGGCCAGCTGGCAGGACTCCCGCTTCCCCGGCACGTCGGCTTTCGTTGACGAGCTGCCCCGGACGCTGACCGGCGACCGCGTCCTGACGTTCACCACGGCCCTCTGGTGGCTCGCCAGCCGGCCGTAGGCTGAACCCATGGACCTGAAGGATGAGTTGGTACGCCTGCGCCGGATCCTGCACGCCGCACCCGAGGTTGGTCTGGACCTGCCACGCACACAGGATGTTGTGCTTGCCTCGCTCGACAGCCTCCCCCTGGAGGTCTCTCTGGGACGCAGCTCGTCAGGAGTGACGGGGGTGCTGCGCGGCGGTCGGCCCGGCCCCACCGTACTACTCAGGGCCGACATGGACGCCTTGCCGATGACCGAGAAGACCGGGTTGTCCTTCGCGGCGAACGGTCCTGCCATGCACGCCTGCGGGCACGACCTGCACACCGCGATGCTGCTCGGAGCCGCGCACCTGCTGGCCGAGGACCGGGAAGACCTCGTCGGTGACGTCGTCTTCATGTTCCAGCCAGGGGAGGAGGGCTACGACGGCGCGGGACACATGCTGGCGGAAGGACTGCTCGAGGCCTCTGGCACTCCGCCCGTCGCGGCGTACGCCCTGCACGTCATTTCCGCGGTGCTCCCGAGTGGAGTCGTTGCGACCAGGCCCGGCTCCCTGATGTCGGCAGCGGATGTGCTCAAGGTGAAGGTCCTCGGACGAGGCGGCCACGGTTCGAGCCCGCACCGCGCCGCCGACCCCGTCCAGGCCCTGTGCGCAATGGCCACGGCCCTGCAGGTCTTCATCACCCGGGAGATCGACGTCTTCGACCCGGCGGTGGTCACCGTGGGCCGCATCAGCGGCGGTACGGCGCACAACATCATCCCCGACACCGCCGAGCTCGAGGCCACCGTCCGGTCCTTCTCCGCGGCCACGCGGGACCGCCTGGTCGCACGCCTGCCGGCGGTGTGCCGGTCGGTGGCGGCGGCCCACGGACTCGATGTCGACGTCGAGCTGGAGACCCTCTACCCGGTGACGGTCAATGATGCGGACGCAGCGCAGACGGCGCTGGGCATCGCCGCCGAGCTGTTCGGCCCTGAGCGCACTCTCGAGCTGCCGAACCCCGTCACCGGGTCCGAGGATTTCTCCCGCGTGCTGCAGGCGGTCCCCGGCGCGATGCTCTTCCTGGGCGCGACGCCCGCCGGGCGTGACCCTGCCGACGCGCCGTACAACCACGCGCCGGAGGCCGATTTCGACGAGGCCGTCCTCGTCGACGGCGCCCGGCTCTACGCGGAACTGGCCAGGCGCCGGCTCGTGTCAACGGGCTGACGGCACCGCCTCTCCGCCGGCGAGCGTGCCGATCACCACCGACATCGCGTCGGTCTCGATCTTCCCGTCGCTGAACACGAAGCCCCCCGTGCTCGCCAGCAGCACGGCCTGGGGAGAGCCCGGTACCGGGATCACCTGTCGGTCCTCGGCCAGGTTCGCGGCGACGACCACTGAGCCGCGCCGGATGACGATCCACCGGGCCTGCTCGTCGTAGAGGGCCGTGACGTGGTCGCGCCGCCCGTCGCCCAGCTCGGGGTGCGTGCGTCGCAGTGCGATCAGGGCTCGATACCAGGCCAGCAGTTCCTGGGAGCGCGGGGCTTCGAGCTCAGACCAGTCCAGCGTGGAGTTGGCGAACGTCCTGGGCGACTGCGGGTCCGGCACCTTGTCCCGATGCCAACCATGCGACGCGAACTCGTCGCGGCGACCGCGCCGGACCGCCTCGCCCAGCTCGCCGGCATGGTCGGAGAAGTACTGCCACGGCCGCTTGGTGCCCCACTCCTCGCCCATGAACAGCATCGGCGTGTTGGCAGAGGTGAGCAGCAGGGCGGCGCCGACCTTCAGCGCGTCGTCATCGAGGGTGGCGCTGATCCGGTCGCCGGCAGCGCGGTTGCCGACTTGGTCGTGGTCCTGGAGGCACACCACGAACCGGGAGCCGGGCATGCCGGCCGGCACGGGGCGGCCATGACTGCGACCCCGGAACGACGACCACCCGCCGTCGTGGACGAACGTGTCGGTCAGGGCCTTGGCCAGGCTGCCGAGGCTGCCGAAGTCCGCGTAGTACCCGAACCGCTCCCCGGTCAGCAGCGCGTGCAGGGCGTGGTGCAGGTCATCGGACCACTGGCCGTCCATCCCCAGGCCCCCGGCCTCCACCGGCGCCACCAGGCGGGGGTCGTTGCGGTCGCTCTCGGCGATGAGGAACAGCGGCTTGCCGAGCTCGGCGCCGAGCGCGGCTACGTCATGGTGCAGGTCCTCGAGGAGGTGCTGGGCCCGCTCGTCGACGAGCGAGTGGATGGCGTCGAGCCGCAGGCCGTCACAGTGGTAGTCGCGCAGCCACATCGCGGCGTTGTCCCTGATGTAGCGGCGGACCTCATCCGACCCCGGGCGGTCGAGGTTGACCGCGGCACCCCAGGGCGTCCGGTGCTGGTCGGTCAGGTACGGCCCGAACTCGGGCAGGTGGTTTCCCGCGGGACCAAGGTGGTTGTAGACCACGTCCATGACCACGCCGATGCCATGGGCGTGGCATGCGTCCACGAAGCGCTTGAGCCCCTCCGGACCGCCATACGGCTCGTGGACGGCGAACCAGGAGACCCCGTCGTAGCCCCAGCCCCAGCGGCCCGAGAAGGTGTTGCAGGGCAGGAGTTCCACGGCGTCGACGCCGAGTTCGACGAGGTGGTCCAGCCGGGTCGTCGCGGCGTCGAAGGTGCCCTCGCGGGTGAAGGTCCCGATGTGCAGCTCGTAGAGCACCGCGCCCGGGAGGGACAGGCCGCGCCATCCGCCGTCGGTCCAGGTGAAGGCGTCGTGGTCCAGGACGCGGCTCGGTCCGTCGACGCCGTGTGGCAGCCAGCAACCTCGCGGGTCAGGCCGTGGCGATCCGCCGTCGAGGGAGAAGGCGTAGTCCGTGCCAGCAGGCAGCTGTGTCTCGCCCTGCCACCATCCGCCCGCGCAAGGCTGCATCGGCTCGCGCGTCCCGCCCGTGACCAGGTCCACCCGCCTGGCCTTCGGAGCCCACACCGCGATCGTCACGGTCGACCTGTCCCCGCGCCGGGACGCTCCGACACCAGCAGGGCGACCGGCCAGTCGCTGAGGAGCTCGGCCAGGGGAACGGCCCCGCCGTTGAACACCCGGCCGGTCAACCTGTCACGCCACGAGCCCTCCGGCAGGTGGACGAGGTCTCCCCCCCAGCCGTGCCGGCCGAGCTGGACCGCTCGGGTGGGGACCACGGTCGCGACTCGTCCCCCCCGCAGGAACGCCAGGCTGCGCGCCGCGCTCTCCAGCGGTTGGTAGCCCCCGGCCAGGAACACCTCCGGCTCGGCACGGCGCAGGCGGAGGGTGACCGCGACCAGATGCAGCTTGCGGGTCTCGGCCGTCACCGGTTCGTGCAGCAGGCGGCGCCGGCGCGGGTAGTCGACCGGCCTGCGGTTGTCCGGGTCGACGAGGGACAGCTCCGGCAGCTCACAGCCCTGGTAGGTGTCGGCTACACCGGGCATGGTGAGCTGCACAAGCTTCTGGGCGAGCACTGTGGTCTCCCAGGCGGCCCGGTGGCGCTCCACCAGCGCGCCCAAGTGCCCGACAAGGCCGTGATCGGCGAGGACGGCGCGGACCCAGTCCTCGACCGCCCGTTCGTATTCAAGATCGGGATCGAGCCATGAGGTCCGCAGCTTGGCCTCGCGCACGGCCTTGAGGAGGTAAGCGACGGCCCGGTCGGGCGACAGCGGCCACGCCCCGAAGACTGTCTGCCAGAGCAGTTGTTGCGTCCCGGCGTCCAGTCCGTGCCCGTACCCGCGGGCCAGGGCAGTGGCTGCCGTGACGGCCTCACCCCACTCGACCGGGATCTCGGTCAGGGTCGCCAGGCGGGCCCGCACGTCCTCGGAGCGCTTGGTGTCATGGGTGGACAGGGTGGTCATGGTGGTGGGCCAGTCCCGGGCCATGGCCGTACACGCCTCATGAAACTGGTCGACAGACGTGCCCCAGTGGCCGGGATGCCCACCAACCTCGTTGAGGGCCACGAGTGGCAGATAGCGGTAGAAGGCGGTGTCCTCCACCCCCTTGGCCATCACCGGTCCGCACGTCTGCTGGAAGCGAACGACGAACTCGTCGGCGTCCGGACCGTCCGGTCCTTCGTGCAGGGCGAGCCGCCCGACGGTGTCGATGTCGGGGGCACGCTCCGGCAGCGCCTCGCGGGCGGCGGCAACAGCCTCGCCCACCAGCCGTCGGGCGAGCGCGTCCCCCCCGCCCTCGGCCGGTAGGTATGCCCGGTACACCGACATCGACGCAAGGACCTGCAGGAGCGCGTCGTGTAGCCCCCGCCGGGTGGTGTCCTGCAGACCCGGGTCCGCCCGGCAGACCCGAAGGCCCAGCTCGCTGACCCGGGTGACCTCAGCGGGGAGGACCTGGTGGAGCACCTGCCGCTTGGCCTCGACGGCGACGGTGTCGAAGTCCGCACCCCCGCCGCTCAACGACTCCCACAGCGCGCGCAGGGGGGCCTCCGCCGACGGTTCGACGAACAGGCCGGTCACGAGGTTCAGCGCGTCGTATCCCGTAGTGCCCGCGCAGCGCCAGCTCGCCGGCAGTGCCTCACCCGGCTCGAGGATCTTCTCCACCACCACCCAGGCGTCCCCGCTGGCGTCGGCCAGCCGGTCGAGGTAGCCGCCCGGGTCCGCGAGACCGTCCGGATGGTCGACGCGGAGACCGTCGACGACTCCGTCCCGCAGCTGGCCCAGCACAGTGGCATGGGTGGCCTCGAAGACCCTGGGGTCCTCCACGCGGACACCGGCCAGCGTCTGGACGTCGAAGAAGCGGCGGTAGTTGAGCTCCTCGGTGCCGACCCGCCAGTGGCATAGCCGGTAGTGCTGGGCGGCGAGCGTGGCCAGCAGGTCGTCCGCGACGAGGCTGCCGGGCGCGAGTGGCAGGACGTGTTCGTGGTAGCGGATCCGGTCGGCGTCCACCTCCAGGTTCGACAGGCATTCGGCCAGCGGGCCCGCGAGGATGGGCACGAGGACCTTGCCGGGGTTGTCCGGGGCCGCCCAGTCGATGTCGAACCAGTGCGCATACGGGGAGGACGGCCCCTCGGCCAGCACCGACCACCACGCGGCGTTGCCGGTCTCCGGTGCGCCCACGCACATGTGGTTGGGCACGATGTCGAGCACGATGCCGAGACCGTGCCGGCCGCAGGCCTCGTGCAGTCGACGCAGTGCGGCGGGGCCCCCGAGCTCGTCGTTGACGCGGGAGTGGTCCACGACGTCGTAGCCGTGTGCTGAGCCCGGAGCGGCCTGCAGCCAAGGGGAGCAGTACAGGTGCGTCACCCCGAGGTCGGCCAGGTAGTCGACGATGCCGGCAGCATCATCGAAGCCGAACGACGGTGTCAGCTGAAGGCGGTACGTGGAGACGGGCGCGTCCGGGCGCGGACAGGAGGCCACGTCAGAACACCTTGCGAAGCACCTGAACCGAGCGGGCCTCGACGGGGCTCGGCTCACCTGTCTTGAGGACCTGCGGCTCGGCCTGGCCGAGTAGGGGGGCGGCCGTGTCGATCACGACCTCCCACCGGTCCGCCGCACCGAGGTCGGGAAGGGTGAAGGTCAGCGTTTCGTAGTGACCGTTGAAGAGTAGGAAGAACGAGTCGTCGGTGATGCGCTCGCCCCGCGCATCGGGCTCCCGGATCCCGTCACCGTTGAGGAAGACCGCTACCGAACGGGCGAAGCCCGAGTCCCAGTCCTCGTCGCTCATCCATTCCCCGTCCGGGGTGAACCAGCCGATGTCGTCGATGCCGCTGCCCTTATCCGGCCGGCCCTGGAAGAAGCGACGACGGCGGAACACCGGGTGTTCGCGCCGGAGCCTGGCCAGCCTCCCGGTGAACTCGGTCAGGGTGTCCGCCTCTCGGGCGGCCGTCCAGTCCACCCAGGCGATCTCGTTGTCCTGGGCGTAGACGTTGTTGTTGCCGCGCTGCGTGCGCCCCAGCTCATCGCCGTGCAGCAGCATCGGGACGCCCTGGCTGACGAACAGCGTCGTGAGGATGTTGCGCTTCTGCTGTTCGCGAAGCGCCACGACCTCGAGGTCGTCGGTCTCGCCCTCCACCCCGCAGTTCCACGAACGGTTGTGGCTCTCACCGTCGGCGCCGCCTTCGCCGTTGGCCTCGTTGTGCTTGACGTTGTAGGAGACGAGGTCATGCAGGGTGAAGCCGTCATGCGCGGTGGCGAAGTTGATCGAAGCGAACGGACGGCGGCCGGTCTGCTGGTAGAGGTCGCTCGAGCCCGTCAGTCGCGACGCGAACTCCGCCAGGGTCGCCTCCTCGCCCCGCCAGAAGTCCCGGACCGTGTCGCGGTATTTGCCGTTCCACTCGCTCCACAGCGGAGGGAAGCCGCCAACCTGGTAGCCGCCCTCACCCACGTCCCAGGGCTCGGCGATGAGCTTCACCTGCGACACGATGGGGTCCTGCTGAACGAGGTCGAAGAACGCGGACAGGCGGTCCACCTCGTGGAACTGCCGGGCCAGAGTCGAGGCGAGATCGAAGCGGAAGCCGTCGACGTGCATCTCGGTCACCCAGTACCGCAGCGAGTCCATGATCAGCTGGAGCACGTGGGGGTGCCGCATCAGCAGGGTGTTGCCCGTGCCCGTCGTGTCGTAGTAGTGCTGGGCGTCTCCGTCGACGAGCCGGTAGTAAGAGGCGTTGTCGATCCCGCGGAAGCACAGCGTGGGCCCGAGCTGGTTGCCCTCGGCGGTGTGGTTGTAGACGACGTCCAGGATCACCTCGATCCCTTCCGCGTGGAGGGTCTTCACCATCGCCTTGAACTCCTGCACCTGGTTGCCGCTGCGGCCCGCGGAGGCGTAGGCGTTGTGCGGTGCGAAGAAGCCGATGGTGTTGTAGCCCCAGTAGTTGCGCAGCCCGCGCTCGGCGAGGTGGCTGTCGTGGACGAACTGGTGGACGGGCATGAGCTCCACGGCGGTCACGCCGATGCGCCGGTAGTGCTCCAGCATGACCGGGTGGGCGAGCGCGGCGTAGCTGCCGCGGATCTCGTCAGGAATGCCCGGGTGGGTCTTCGTCAGGCCCTTCACGTGCGCCTCGTACACGATCGTCTCGTTGTAGGGCGTGCGGGGATGGCGGTCGTTGTCCCAGTCGAAGTAGGGGCTGATGACGACCGACTTGGGCATGTGCGGTGCCGAGTCGTCGTCGTTGAACGCCGAGGGGTCGGCGAAGCGGTAGGAGAAGCAGGCCTCGTCCCAGTCGACCTCGCCGTCGATCGCCTTGGCGTAGGGATCAAGGAGGAGCTTGGCCGGGTTGCAGCGCTGTCCGGACGGCGGGTCGTACGGGCCGTGCACGCGGAACCCGTATCGCTGGCCAGGGCCGACCCGCGGGAGGTAGCCGTGCCACACGAAGGCGTCCGACTCGGGCAGGTCGACCTGGGACTCGGTCCCGTCGTCGTCGAACAGGCACAGCTGGACCCGGGTGGCCGCCTCGGAGAACAGCGCGAAGTTCGTCCCTGTGCCGTCGTAGGTCGCGCCGAGCGGGTAGGCGGTTCCGGGCCACGTGCGCAGCACAACGAGCCTTCCTGGTGGGCGGGTCCTCGTGTCGTCCCTACCCCCGGTCACCCGCGCGTCATGCCTGCCGCGTGTGACCGCCGACACCCTTCAGCGTCGCATCCAGGTGGTTCAGCCCGACGTGGTGGTGCGTGACGCAGCGGCACGGCCACCCCGGCGTCCCGCGGTCCGCGTGGGCGCGGCGGCACGCCGCCTCGTGGCCGGCTTGCTGTCCGGCCCCGAGATCGCGTGCATCAGCGGCATCAGCGCGCTCTGCAGAACCTCGTCCTCGAGGGTCTCCTCGGCGTCGAGCCGCGCAGCGAGGCTGTCGAGCTCCCTGCGGTGTGCCCGCAGGATGCTGGTCGCCTCCGCCTGCGCCTCATCGATGAGGCGTCGTACCGCCGCCTCGACCTCGCGCTGGGTCTGTGGCGAGAGCTCGACGAGGGAGCTGTCGTCGCCGAGGAAGCCCTCACCGGCCTTGACCTGGAGCCGGACCGGACCGACCTCGTCGCTCATCCCGTAGCGGGTCACCATGTCGCGGGCCAGCTGCGTCGCGTGCTCGAGATCCTGCTCGGCGCCGGTGGAACCTTCTCCCAGTGCGAGCTCCTCCGCCGCTACTCCACCGAGGGTGGCGACGAGCTGGATGTGCAGGTCGCTGCGCGTGAGGATGGTGGCCTCGCTGTCGGCGAAGGTGGCTGCGGCAATGGTCCGCCCGCGACCGAGGACCGTCACCCGGTGCACGTCCTCGAGCCGGCCGAGGGTCGCGGCCACGACGACGTGACCGATCTCGTGGTAGGCCGCCCGCTTGCGCTCCGCGGGGGTCAGGACCCGGCCGCGGCGCTGGGGACCTTCCAGGACGCGCACGACCGCCTCCTCGAACTCCTTCATCTCGATGGTGTGGCCCTTGCGTCGGATCGTGAGCAGCGCGGCCTCGTTGACGACGCTGGCAAGGTCCGCCCCGGTGAAGCCCGGGCACCGGGCCGCGATCCGCTCGAGGTCGACGTCGTCTGCCAATGGCTTGCGGGCGGCGTGGATCTTCAGGATCCGCTCGCGACCCTCTGCATCGGGGCGCTCCACAGTGATGTGCCGGTCGAACCGGCCGGGCCGCATCAGGGCAGGGTCGAGGATGTCCGGGCGGTTCGTCGCGGCGATCACGACGATCCCGCTCTGCACCTCGAACCCGTCCATCTCCACCAGGAGCTGGTTGAGGGTCTGCTCGCGCTCGTCGGAGCCCCCGCCACTGCCGCCCGCACCGCGCTTGCGGCCGGCTGCGTCGAGCTCGTCGATGAACACGATCGCGGGGGCGACGGCGTTGACGCGGCGGAACAGGTCACGGATGCGGGCAGCGCCGACGCCGACCAGCGACTCGACGAACTCGGCTCCGGCCACCGAGAAGAAGGGAACGCCGGCCTCACCGGCCACGGCGCGGGCGAGCAGCGTCTTGCCCGTCCCGGGCGGGCCGAACAGCAGCACGCCCTTGGGCGGCGCTGCCCCCAGGGCGCGGTACTTGTCGGGGTTGCGCAGGTAGTCGCGGACCTCGGCAAGCTCGGTGACGGCCTCATCGGCTCCGCCGACGTCGGCGAAAGTGACGCCTGACTTGCCCGTCCGGCTGCCATCGTCGACGCGGCCGAAGTTGGTGACCTCGCCGATCGCCGAGCCACCGGACCCCTTGCCGATGAACAGCAGCGCGAACAGGTTGGCGAGGATCAGGACCGGCAGGAGGAACTCGGTGAAGACCCTGAGCCGAGCCTCGGCTGTCTGCGGGTCGACCCGGACGACGGCGCCGCTGGCCTGCAGGCTCGTCAACAGTGCGTTGGTCGCGCTGCCGTTGGACGGGTAGGAGACGCGGACGGTCCCGGAGCTGTCGGGGACCCCGACCACCGTCGGGCTACCGGCATCGGGGGAGCCGGCGTCGAGGACCCCGGCCTCCTCGGCCGACCGCAACTTCGCCACGACCTGGTTGTCCCCGTCGAGCAGGACGGCGGAGACGACGCGCTTGCCCGCCGCGAGCTGGGCGAGCTGGTCGAACGTCGCGGCGCGGCCCTGCTGGTGCCCGAACAGGAAGGTGAGAGAGGCCCCGAAGAACACCAGGAGGGCCACGAGCGTGGCGCACAGGGTAAGGAACAGTCCCTTCCCGCCAGGGCCTTTGGTCGCCGCACGCTTGCGACGCCGCTCGGTGACTTGCTGCCGGAGCCGCCCGAGCAGCCCGGGCTCGGGGTTGGGGGAGGAGCCGCCGTCACCCGCATCCGCAACGATGAGCGCGCTCGGGGCGAGGGCTGTGGGTACGGTCGGGCTACCGCCGACGGCAACGGTCCGCGGCCGGGTGCTGTTGTCGGGGCCACCCTGGGGGCTGGTCACGAACAACCTCCTCGCCGGATGACCCGGCATCGCTGTGTCGGCCAACGCCGGGCGGCGCGGACCTGGAACGTCATGGCTTGGCAGTCACCAAGAGTCGCTACGGGGGCGCAAGGTTCGCCGACGGGGACGGGGATTCCCCGGCCGGTATCTGCGGTGTCCCGTGTGACGCATTGTGCCCCAGATTGCCCCCGAGGTGTTAGAAGGTCGGGACGGCAAGTGCGAGAATGTACTCCCCGAACCCCGGGCCCAGTCCCGGGGATCGCCTGAGAATCGTCCCCAGCTGCGTCACGCTGGGTCATCTCGGCCTGCCCGTCCGTCCCGGAGGAACCGTGCGCATCCGCTCGTTCATCGCCCCCGCGGCCCTCGTCGCCGTCCTACCGATGCTCCTCGGCGGCAGCCCCGCGACGGTTGCAGCCGCAGGAGCCGCGCCGGCTACCCGGCGGATGGTGTCGGACTGCCCGGCAGGCACGACCCCGGAGCGGGACACGTCGCTCGCGTCCCTCACCTCGGGGCTTCCGTCCGGATGCGCGCCGGCGCTGCGCCCCGAGCCGATGCAGGAGGCCATGGCCCTGGCCGCTCAGGTGGGCCTCCGGCACAACGGCGGCTACGCCAGCCGTCCGGGAGCCTACGAGGCGGCGGTGTCTCAGGCCCAGGTGATCGCGGCTGCCAGCCACCCCGGAGCCACCTGGCAGCCGGTGGGGACGACCCCGCTGAACTCCGACGTGGCCGGGTTCACCAGCACCAACGCGCTTGGACTGCACCAGCTCGCCGGGCGGATCGAGGACCTGGCGTACGACCCGGACTTCGGCGACCACTGGTTCGCCGCCGTTGCCAACGGTGGCGTCTGGGCGACCACGGATGCTGGAAAGCACTGGCGGTCGGTGGGTGACACGCTGCCGACGCAGATCACCGGTGCCGTCGACTACCTGTCGGTCAACAAGACCAAGACGCTCGTGGTGGGCACCGGCGACCCCGCCTTCGGTGGGTCGTCCTTCTCCGGGCTGGGTGTGTTCACCTCCACCGACCAGGGCCGGACCTGGCGGCATTCCAGTGGCGTCCCGTCAGGCGGTCTGACGTTCAGCCTGGCGCACGACCCCAAGCACCCGCAGACGGTGTACGCCGCGACCAGCCTCGGGCTCTACCGCTCGACGGACGCGGGACGGTCCTTCCGCAACGTGGGGCTGCCGACGACGTGCACGGATGTCACCAAGCCGGTCTGCTTCTTCGCCAACATCGTCACCGACGTGGTGGTGCGCCCTTCCGATCGTGACGGCAAGCGGGGTGGGGCCGTACTCGCCGTCGTCGGCTGGCGGGCCGGTCAGAAGCTGAACGCGGTCGGCAAGCCCCAGTCACCCCGCAACGGCCTCTACACCTCGCCGGACGGCAAGCCCGGCTCGTTCCAGTACCTCAGCAACGCGCCAGGCTTCGCCCCGGATGCCGTGATCGGCCGCACCTCGCTCGGCGTGGCGCGCGGGAGCCTCCAGGACCACAACTACGTGTACGCCGTGGTGCAGGACGCCCAGAAGTTCAACAAGGGGGCGACGGTACTCGACCTGCCCGACGCCTCGGGCACGGGCCGCACCAACAACACGGTGCTCAACGGCATCTATGCCTCCAGCGACTTCGGCAAGACGTGGACGAAGCTCGCTGACGCCGTGGAGCTGCAGCTGCCGGGGAGCGGTACCGCCCTGACCGGTGCCAACCAGGCGACGTACGCCCCGGGAATCCAGTCTTGGTACAACTCCTGGATCGCGCCCGACCCCACCACGCAGGACGAGAAGGGCGTTCCCGCCCGGATCGCCTTCGGGCTCGAGGAGATCTGGACCGGCGCGGGCGCGATCCCCGCAGCCCCCAACACCGGCCAGTACAAGGTCGTGGGCCGGTACTTCTCCGGAGCGAGCTGCGGCGGCCTCAACCTGGGCGGCCTGACCGGGACGACGGAGAACTACTGCCCCTTCAGCGGGACACCCACCAAGATCCAGCGCTCCACCACCCACCCGGACCAGCACGCCGGGCTGTGGGTCCCGAACCGGAAGACCGGCGGGGTCAGCCTGGTCGTCGGCAACGACGGCGGCGCCTACAAGCAGACCCTCCAGGTGGGCGGCCAGCTCGACAACGACCAGTGGGGCAACGGCATCCAGACGGGCATGCACACGCTGCTCCCCTATGACGCGTCGATGGCCGCGGACGGGACGGTGGTCCAGGGACTGCAGGACAACGGCTCCTCGGTGATCTCGCCGGAGGGCAAGCAGACGATGGCCTACGGCGGCGACGGATTCTTCGTGGCCGTCGACCCGGACAACAGCAACGTCTGGTACGAGGAGTACGTCGGCGGAGCAATCCGCGTGACGACCAACGGCGGCCGCTCCTGGTCGACCATCAACCCCGGTCTCACCAGCGCTCTTTTTGCCACGCCGTTCGTGATGGACCCGACGAGTGCCAAGCACCTGGTCATCGGGGGTCGGGAGATCGCGGAGACGATCTACGGCTCGGCGACGAGTGGACCGACCAACAACCAGCAGCCGAACATCAACCAGCCCGACCCGCTCGGTGGGAACGGCTGGCAGAAGGTGTTCGACCTGGGAACCCAGGCCCATCCGGGCGACGCGACCGCGGGTTACCTGCCCGGCCAGCTCGGCGTGGCCGACCCGACGGCCAAGGAGATCAACAACTCCATGTCGGCCGTGGACACCCGCGACGCCGCGATCTACGTCGGTTACTGCGGTTACTGCGACATCGTCACGGGCGGGACGCCGTTCCGGAGCGGGATCGCCACCAACGTGGGCGGGACGCTCGACCCCAAGAAGATGACCTCGAACGGCTGGCACATCGCGAAGGCGAAGGGGCTGCCGCAGCGCTACATCAACTCCGTCCGGATCGACCCCGCGAACGACCGGACCGTCTACGTGACATTGGGCGGTTACGGCCGCAAGTGGATCCCGCC
>JALYIZ010000038.1 GCA_030775505.1 Actinomycetota bacterium
CGGGCCTCCTGGCACCTACCCGGACCGGACTCTCACCGGCAAGCGACGACGAGCACGAACAAGTAGGTCACTACACGAGGTCACCTCCCGTTCCGCTGGGCGCACGAAAGATCGAGGCTAACTCTTGTCCTCGATCTCCCACGCGTGGTCGAGGACATGCCAGCCGATGCGCCGGCCCGCGTAGCGCACGGGCCACGATGCCTCGGCAGCCGGCTCGGCGAGCAACCTGGCCAGCTCGGCCCGGAAGGCGACCACCTCCGAGGCTGCCTGGGCCCCGGACCATCGCAGCCCCACCTTGCGGGAGTACGCCACCTCGGCGGCCAGCACGTGACGCACCACGTCGTCGCGGTCCCGGCCCCCGCCGCGGGGACCCTTGCGCAAGGTCGGCGGTGCGACCGCCGCGGTGGCGTCCAGCGAGACCCAGCAGGACCTGACGAGGGCGGCGAGCCGGCCGGCGTCACCTTTCGACAGCGCTTCGGCGTCCAGCACCGGGACGCGCCCCGGGGCCCCGAAGTCGGTGGTCGCGTCGCCAAGCACCGTCTCGACCACCCGCAGGGGGCCTTCCGGAGGCGGAAAACCGGCGGCCGCGGCGACGGGCGCGTAGCGAGCCCGGTAGTCCTCCAGCAGCGCAAGGGCCCCGTCCGCGTCTTTGGCCCCGCGAGCCCAGCCGGGCCAGTCCACCGCGCAGGCGAACACGCGCTTCTTGCCAACCTCCAGGTAGACGTCGACCACGCGCGCAAATATGCCAGGGCCAGGGGGGCTCAGTCCGCGACGCGCTCTTCCTGCCGCTCAAACTGCGTCCGGTAGAGCTCGGCGTAGAGGCCACCGGAAGCCAGCAGCTGCTCGTGGCGTCCGCGCTCCACCACCCGGCCGTCCTCCACCACCAGGATCTGGTCGGCGTTCCGGACGGTGGACAGTCGGTGGGCGATCACCAGCGACGTCCGGCCGGCCAGGGCGGTCGCCAGCGCGCGCTGCACCGCGGCCTCCGACTCCGAGTCCAGGTGGGCGGTCGCCTCGTCGAGCACAACGATCCCCGGCGACTTCAGCAGCAGGCGGGCAATCGCCATCCGCTGCTTCTCGCCGCCGGAGAGCCGGTACCCGCGGTCCCCCACGACGGTGTCCAGCCCCTCCGGCAGAGCCCGCACCAGGATCCCCACCTGGGCGGCGTCCAGGGCCGCCCAGAGTTCGGCCTCGCTGGCACCAGGGGCCGCGTAGACGAGGTTGGCCCGGATGCTGTCGTGGAACATGTGCGCGTCCTGGGTGACCACACCGACGGCGTCCCGCAACGACGACAGCGTCACGTCGCGCACGTCGATGCCGTCGATGCGGACCGAGCCGCCGAGGACGTCGTACATGCGCGTCACGAGCTGGCTGATGGTGGTCTTGCCGGCGCCCGACGGTCCGACCAGGGCGACCAGTTGACCCGGCTCGGCCCGGAACGTCACACCGTGCAGGACCTGCGCCGGGATGGACGTGTCGAGGACCGCGACGGACTCCAGTGAGGCGAGCGACACCTCGTCGGCGGCCGGGTAGCGGAAGACCACGTCGTCGAACTCCAGTGATGACGCGCGTCGGGTCAGCTCGACGGCACCGGGGCGGTCCGCGACCATCGGCTCCAGGTCGAGGACCTCGAAGACGCGTTCGAAGCTGACAAGGGCGGTCATCACGTCGACCCGCACGTTGGACAGCGCGGTCAGGGGGCCGTACAGCCGGGTCAGGTAGGCCGCAAGCGCCACCACCGTGCCCGTCCGGAGCTCCCCGTTGGCGGCAAAGGTCCCGCCGACGCCGTAGACAAGAGCTGTCGCGAGGGCCGCCACGGTCGTGAGGGCGACAAAGAAGATCCGGCCGTACATGGCGGAGGTGATGCCGATGTCGCGGACCCGGCCGGCTCGGTCGCGGAATGCCTGGTCCTCCTGGGCGGGCCGGCCGAACAGCTTCACGAGTAGTGCACCGGAGACGTTGAATCGCTCCGTCATCGTGGTGTTCATCTCCGCGTTGAGCGCGTAGCTCTCGCGGGTCAGCTCCTGCAGGCGGGTCCCGACGAGCTTGGCGGGGATGATGAAGACCGGGAGCAGGACCAGGGATGCCAACGTGATCTGCCAGGACAGGACGAACATCACCGACAGCGTCAGCACGACGCCGATGACGTTACTCACGACGTTGGACAGGGTTCCCGTGAAAGCCTGCTGGGCCCCCAGGACGTCGTTGTTGAGGCGGCTGATCAGCGCGCCGGTCTGGGTCCGGGTGAAGAAGGCGATCGGCATCCGCTGCACGTGCGCGTACACCTGGGACCGCAGGTCATAGATCAGCCCCTCGCCGATCCGCGCCGAGAAGTAGCGCTGGACCAGCGACAGGACGGAGTCAAAAAGCGCGAGCCCCGCCACCAGAAGGGCGAGACTCGCCACGAGTCCTGGCCGCCCGGTGTGCGGTGGGTTGCGGCCGATCCCGACATCGATGATGCGGGCGAAGATCAGCGGGTTGGCGACGGCGACCACGGAGTCCACGACGATGATCACGAGGAACCAGATCAGCTGCCGCTTGTACGGCGAGGCGAAGCGGGCGATCCGTCGGGCTGTTCCCGGCGCCAACTTCTTCTTGGTGACGGCTGGGTCGCGTGAGAAGGACCGCATCATCATCATGGGGTTGCCGGGGCCCTGTGACATCCCCGCAACCCCCTTCTAGAACGCCGAGATCCCGGTCAGTGCCCGGCCGATGATCAGCTTCTGGATCTGGCTCGTGCCTTCGTACAAGGTCGTAACGCGGGCGTCGCGCAGGTACTTCCCGGCGGCGTACTCGTCGATGTAGCCGTAGCCACCGTGCGCCTGGACACACGCGTTCGCAACCCGGACGGAAGCCTCGCTGGCGAAGTACTTCGCCTTCGATGCTGCCAGCGCGTAGTCCTCTCCTCGGGCTTTGAGATCCGCGGCCCGCCACGTGAGCAGCCGGGCGCAGTCGACGTCGACAGCGGCGTCGGCGATCAACTCCTGCACCAGCTGGTGCGCGGCCACGGGCTTGCCGAACTGGGTGCGCTGCGTCGTATAGGCCACCATCGCGTCCAGGGCCGCCTGGGCCAGGCCGGTGCACGAGGCGCCCAACGAGATCCGCCCGTCGTTGAGCGCGGTCAGCGCCACCTTGATGCCGGTCCCCTCCTGACCCCCGACCAGAGCCTCCGGCCCGACGCGGACGTCCTGCAACACCAGTTCCGCGGTGTCGCACGAACGCAGGCCCAACTTGCCGTGGATCTTGGTGGCGGTGAAGCCGGGTGTGTCCGTGGGGACCAGGAAGGCACTCACCCCGCGGGCACCAGGTCCGCCGGTGCGGGCCATCACCAGCGCCACCCCGGCGATCGTGCCGTTGGTGATGAAGATCTTCGTCCCGTTCAGCAGGTAGCTCCCGTCAGCCTGCTTGACCGCGGTCGCCGCAAGGTCCGCCGGGTTGGAGCCGAAGTCAGGCTCGGTCAGCCCGAAACAGCCGAGGACCTCACCGGTCGCCATCTGCGGCAACCAGAGCTGCTTCTGTTCGGGCGTCCCCCAGCGGTCGATGGAGCCCGCGACGAGGCCGAGGTGCACGCTGACGATGGAGCGGACGTTGGCGTCGCCGCGGCCGAGCTCCTCGATGAACAGGACATACGACAGGGGGTCCCCCCCGCCGCCGCCGTACTCCTCGGGGATCGACAGGCCGATGAAGCCGGTGGCCCGAAGCCCGTCGAGGGCCTCCTGCGGGAAGCGCTCCTCCCGGTCGTTGCGCAGCGCCGTGGGAACCACCACGCGGTCCACCCACTCCTTGACCGTCTTGCGGACGGCGTCCTGCTCCGGGCTCAAGGCCAGGTCCACCGGTGTGCTCCCCTAACGTTCGTCATCGAGGCGCCCGCGCGCCTGACGTTCAGCCTCGCACTGCTGGGCCGGAGTCCGCGAGCCGGCTCCGGCGACGAGTGCCTTCACCTCGGTGGCGACGGGGCGAGGGACGGCCAGCAGAGCGGCGACCAGGTCCTCGACAGCTCCCGACAACTCCGCGCGGGGGACGACGAGGTTGACCAGTCCGAGCGCCTCCGCTTCGCGCGCCCCGAGCCGCCGGGCGGTCAGCATGAGCTCGAGCGCACGGGAGCGACCCACGAGGTCCACCAGGGCGGCCGTGCCGGAGAGCGAGGGACCGGGGGGCGGGGAAGCAGCCTGGTTCGACAGGGCTGTCGGGCACAGCTGGGCATCCTCGGCGGCCAGCCGCAGGTCGCAGGACAACGCCAGCGCGAACCCCGCCCCGGCGGCCCGGCCGTGCACGGCGGCGACCGAGACCAGATCGGGGCGGCCCAGCCAGTCGGCGTCCACCAGCCCGGGGAGGTCGAGGAAGTCCGCCCCCTCGGAGCGCACAACGACGACGCGGACGTCACCGGTCAGGGACCGGCCGACCGCGGCCAGCTCCGTGGCCACGTCGCGGGACGGCACTGCCGGCAGCATGACCGTCGCGACCGGCCCGTCGCGACGCAGGGTGAGGGGGAAACCCTCGCTCAGGAGCTCTTGCGGCGCGTCGCCCCGCCGCGCCCGCGCAGCGTCGCCCCTGACTCGGACAGGATGCGGTGGACGAAACCGTAGGAGCGGTTCGAGCCGGCTGCGAGGACCCGGATGCTCGAGCCGGACTCGTACTTGCGCTTGAGGTCGGCCGCCAGCTTGTCCCGGTCGCCACCGGTGACCCGGCTGCCCTTCTTCAGATCTGCCACGTCGTGCCCTCCGAACATCGTTGATCAAAACACCTAGGGGGATGCTTGCCCACGATGATCGCTGGCAACCGTCCGGAAGGCCAATCGGACCCGCGCGCCACCCCGGGCACGCTCAGGCAAGCGCCACCAGGTCGGCCAGCTCCTCCGACCACTGGTCCTCGACGCCGTCAGGCAACAGCAGCACCTTCTCGGGCTCGAGTGCCCGTACTGCGCCCTCGTCGTGCGTGACCAGCACGACCGCGCCGGCGTAGGACGCCAGCGCGTTGAGGACCTCCTCCCGGCTGGCCGGGTCCAGGTTGTTCGTGGGTTCGTCGAGGAGCAGGACGTTGGCCCCGCTCACCACCAGGGTCGCCAGCGCCAACCGGGTCTTTTCTCCGCCGGACAGCGTCCCCGCCGGCTGGTGCACGACGTCGCCGCTGAACAGGAACGAACCCAGGACCCTGCGGGCCTCCGGTTCGGCGAGCTCGGGGCTCGAGGAGCGCATGTTCTCGAGCACCGTCCGGTCGGTGTCGAGCGTGTCGTGCTCCTGCGCGTAGTAGCCCAGTCGCAGTCCGTGACCGGGCACCACCTCGCCCGTATCGGGCAGCTCGGTCCCGGAGAGGATCCGCAGGAGCGTCGTCTTCCCGGCGCCGTTGAGCCCCAGGACCACCACCCGGGCGCCGCGATCGATCGCAAGGTCGACGTCGGTGAAGATCTCGAGCGAGCCGTAGGACTTCGACAGTTCACGGGCCGTCAGCGGGGTCTTGCCGCACGGCGCGGGCTCAGGGAACCGCAGCTTCGCCACCCGGTCGGCCTGCCGGACGCCCTCCAGGCCCGACAGCAGCCGCTCAGCACGTTTTGCCATCCCCTGGGCGGCCTTCGCCTTCGTCGCCTTTGCGCGCATCTTGTCCGCCTGGGCCATCAGGACGCCCGCTTGCTTCTCGGCGTTGGCGCGCTCGCGCTTGCGCCGACGCTCATCGGTCTCCCGCTGGGCCAGATAGGTCTTCCACCCCATGTTGTAGAGGTCGAGCGCCATCCGGTTGGCATCAAGGTGGAAGACCTTGTTGACGACCGCGTCAAGCAGCTCCACGTCGTGACTGATCACCACGAGGCCCCCTTGGTGGCGTCGCAGGAAGTCCCGAAGCCACACGATGGAGTCCGCGTCGAGGTGGTTCGTGGGCTCGTCCAGTAACAGGGTGGTGGCTCCCGAGAACAGGATCCGGGCAAGCTCGACGCGTCGCCTTTGGCCCCCGGACAGCGTGCCGATCCGTTGGGCGAGGACGCGCTCCGGCAGGCCGAGGTTCCCGCAGATCCGCGCGGCCTCGCTCTCGGCGGAGTACCCGCCCAACGCCACGAACCTCTCCTCGAGCTTGCCGTATCGCTCGAGCAGTGCCTCGTCCTCAGGACGCTCCCCGAGCTCCACTTGGAGCTTCTCCAGCCCACTGACGATCGCGTCGAGCCCCCGCGCCGACAGGACCCTGTCCCGCGCGAGCACCTCCAGGTCCCCGGTGCGTGGGTCCTGGGGCAGGTAGCCCACTTCGCCGGTGCGGGTGACCGTGCCGGCGCCGGGCAGCGCCTCCCCCGCGAGGACCTTGGTCAAGGTGGTCTTGCCCGCGCCATTGCGACCGACCAGACCGATCCGGTCGCCTGGCTGGACCCGGAAGGTGACGCCGGACAGCAGAGCCCGCGGACCAGCACGGAGCTCGACGTCATGAACGGTGATCACGGAAGTACGCGCAGCTCAGACGTTGAACCCAAGGGCGCGCAGCTGGTCCCGGCCGTCGTCGGTGATCTTGTCCGGGCCCCACGGCGGCATCCAGACCCAGTTGATCCGCACATCGTCGACCAGCGGAGCCAGCGCGCTGCGTGTCTGGTCCTCGATGACATCGGTCAGCGGGCAGGCGGCGCTCGTCAGGGTGAGGTCGAGGGTCACCGTGTTGTCCTCGTGCACGGTCTGGCCGTACAGCAGACCAAGGTCGACGACGTTGATGCCGAGCTCGGGGTCGACGACGTCCTTCATCGCCTCGACGACGTCATCCTCGCTCGCCCGCTGCCTCGGGGCGTCACCCACCGTCGGGGTGTCCAGCACCGTCTCCGGTGCATCCGTCAGGTCCTTCACGACGCCTCCTCGTTGCGTTGCGCGAGCGCCTGAGCGGTCGCGTCCTTCCAGGCCATCCAGCCGAGCAGCGCACACTTCACCCGGGCGGGGTAGCGGGACACCCCGGCGAACGCGACTCCGTCCTCCAGGACCTCCTCGTCCGGCTCCAGCCTGCCCCGGGACTGCATCAGCTCGAGGAAGGCCTCGTGCTTGGCCATCGCCTCCGGTACCGGCCGGCCGATCACGAGGTCGGCCATCACCGACGTCGCCGCCTGCGAGATAGAGCAGCCCTGGCCGGCATAGGAGACGTCCTGCACCAGACCGTCGGCGACCTTGACCCGCAGCGTGACCTCGTCCCCGCAGGTGGGGTTGACGTGGTGGACCTCGACATCGAACGGCTCGCGCAGACCTGCGTGATGGGGACTGCGGTAGTGGTCGAGGATGATCTCCTGGTACATCGACTCACTCATGCGCGCCAGAACCTCTGCACGGTGACGATTCCCTCGACAAGCGCGTCGATCTCCGCGACGGTGTTGTAGAGGTACGACGACGCACGCGTGGTCGCGGGCACGCCGTATCGGCGGCAGACCGGGGCCGCGCAATGGTGGCCGACCCGCACCGCGATGCCGAGGTCGTCCAACGACTGGCCGAGGTCGTGTGGGTGCACGCCATCTACGACAAACGAGACAGCGCAGCCCCGGTCGACCATGGTGTCAGGACCCAGCACTCGCACTCCGGAGAGCTCGTGCAGCCCGTCGAGCAGCCGAGCGGTCAGGACCTGCTCGTGCCCCAGGACGCGGTCCAGCCCGATCGCGGAGAGGTAGTCGCACGCCGCGGCGAGCCCGACGGCCTGGCTGATGACAGGTGTTCCCGCCTCGAAGCGCTGCGGGGCCGCCACGTAGGTCGAGCCGGCCATCTCGACAACCTCGATCATCGATCCGCCCCCGAGGAAGGGTGGCATCGCGTCGAGCAGCTCGCGCCGTCCCCACAGGACGCCGACGCCGGTCGGTCCGAGCATCTTGTGGCCGGTGAACACCAGGAAGTCGACGTCGAGGGTGTGCACGTCCACCGGGAAGTGGGGGACGGACTGTGCGGCGTCCAGCAGCACGTACGCACCCACCTCGCGCGCCCGGGCCACCAGGGCATCGACCGGGTTGACGGTGCCGAGGATGTTGGACTGGTGCACGAAAGCAAGCACCCTGGTGCGCTCGTTGACCTTGTCCGCGAGGTCCGTCAGGTCGAGGCGACCGTCGTCGGTCAGGGACAACCAGCGCAGCGTCGCGCCGGTCCGCCGACACAGCATCTGCCAGGGCACGAGGTTGGAGTGGTGCTCCATCTCGGTGACGCAGACCTCGTCGCCCGGGCCGAGGTGGAAGGGCGAGCCGGGGGGCGCGTTACCAAACGAGTAGGCAACCAGGTTGTAGCCCTCCGTCGCGTTCTTGGTGAACACCACCTCGTCCGGGCTCGCCCGGACGAAGGCAGCGACGGTCGCGCGGGCAGCCTCGTAGGCGTCGGTGGCCTCCTGCGAAAGCGTGTGCACCCCGCGATGGACGTTGCTGTAGTGGCGTTCGACAAAATTCCGCTCGGCGTCCAGGACGGCGCGCGGCTTGTGCGTCGACGAGGCGTTGTCCAGGTAGACGAGAGGCCGCCCGTTGACGGTGCGGTCGAGAATCGCGAAGTCCGCGCGGACACCTTCGATGTCTAACGACGCAGCCGCCCCAGGCTGGGCCAGCCCGGCACTCATGGGGTCACCGGCCTCATGGCAGGCCGGTCATGTCAGGGCCGCCGCTCCGGCACCTGGGGCGTAACGCTCGTAACCGTGCTCCTCGAGCCGGTCGGCAAGCTCGCGACCACCCTGGTCGACGATGCGGCCCTTGATGAAGACGTGCACGAAGTCGGGCTGCACGTAACGCAGGATCCGCGTGTAGTGCGTGATGAGCAAAGTGCCGGTCAGACCGGTCGCCCGCACCCGGTTGACGCCTTCGGACACGACGCGCAGGGCATCCACGTCCAACCCCGAGTCCGTCTCGTCCAGAATCGCGATCCTGGGCTGCATCAGCTCGAGCTGAAGGATCTCGTGACGCTTCTTCTCTCCGCCGGAGAAGCCTTCGTTGACGGAGCGCTCGGCGAAGACCGGGTCCATCTCCAGGCGCGCCATCGCCTCCTTCTGCTCCTTCACCCACAGACGCAGCTTGGGGGCCTCGCCGCGGACCGCGGTGGCCGCCGAACGCAGAAAGTTGCTCACGCTGACGCCCGGTACCTCGACGGGGTACTGCATGGCGAGGAACAGGCCCGCGCGCGCCCGCGCGTCGACACTCATCGCGAGCACGTCCGCGCCGTCAAGGGTGACGCTGCCCTGGGTGACGGTGTACTTGGGGTGACCGGCGATCGAGTAGGCGAGGGTCGACTTGCCGGAGCCGTTGGGACCCATGATGGCGTGCGTCTCACCCGCCCTGATCGTCAGGTCGACGCCAGCAAGGATCTGCTTGTCCTCGACGTTGACGTGCAGGTCGCGGATCTCGAGGACGGACATCAGGACTCCATCTGCACGAGGACGTCGTCGCCCTCGACGGTTACGGGATAGGTGGCAATGGGCTTGGTGGCGGGCAGCCCGAGTGGTTGGCCGGTCGCCAGGTCGAACCGGGATCCGTGCAGCCAACACTCGACCTGACCGTCGGCAACCTCACCCTCGGCGAGCGACACATCGGCGTGCGAGCAGATGTCGCTGACCGCATAGACCTGACCGGCGCTGCGCGCAACGCACACAGGGCGTCCGGCAACCTCGACGCGCAGCGCGCCCTCCTCCGGGATCTCGGCAAGCCCGCAGACCCGGGTCAGCTGGTCCAGGTGCGCCGGCTCGCTCACGGCGTCCTTCCCAGCTCGTCGTCGACGGCTGCCAGCAGCCGCTGTTGGAGCTCCGGGATCCCGATCCGGCCGATGATGTCGGCGAAGAAGCCCTGTACGACCATGCGCCGCGCCGAGTCGTGGGGGATGCCCCGCGACATCAGGTAGAACAGCTGCTCGTCATCGAAACGGCCGGTGGCGCTCGCATGCCCGGCCCCGACAATCTCACCGGTCTCGATCTCGAGGTTGGGAACGCTGTCAGCGCGCGCGTCCCGGGTGAGCAGCAAGTTGCGGTTGAGCTCGTAGGTGTCAGTACCTGCCGCACCCGACCGGATGAGCACGTCGCCGACCCAGACGGTGTGTGCCTCGTCGCCCTGTAGCGCTGACTTGTAGGTGACCCGGCTCCGGCAATGCGGCACGGCATGGTCGACGAACAGCCGGTGTTCCAGATGCTGCCCGTCATCGGCGAAGCTGACCCCGTTGAGCTCCACGTCGCCTCCGGGCCCCGCGAAGCTCACCGTTTCGGTGATGCGCACCAGCGAGCCACCGAGGGTGACCTGGGTCGACCGCAACCGAGCGTCCCTCCCGACCCTCGTCGCCACATGCGCGGCGTGAACCGTGTCTGAGGCCCAGCCCTGGACCTGCACCAGGTCCAGGGCGGCCCCGTCGCCCAGCAGCACTGACACAACGGCGGCGTAGCGGGCGCTGCCCTGGTGCTCAATGACGACCTTGGCAGCAGACCCGGCACCGACATCGAGGACCAGGTGTCCCCACACCACCTCGTCGGTCCCGGTCCCGGAAAGGCGCACGACCACGGGCTGCTCCGGCCTGGCCTGTCGTGGGATGCGTAGGACGGTCGCGCCACCGCTGCGCACGACGGCCAGAGCCGCGAGGCGGTCGGCGGGTGCAGGAACCGTCCCGAGAAGGGGATCGCCCTGCGCCAACTCCTCGAGCTCGACACCGTCCGGCAGCTCGACAGCGCGGACCAGCCGGGCTGCGGACGGCTCGGCGTCGAGCAGCACACGCAGCCGGTCCAGCGGCGTGAACCGCCACTCCTCCTCGCGCCCCGAGGGCAGTCCGAAGGCCTCCGGGTCGAACGAGGCGAGGCGCTCGGGGCGCACGTCCGCCGGCTGGCGCGGCGTCGACGGCTTCTGGTTGACCGCCAGCGACCCGTCGGTCACCCCACCCTGGTCTCCCAGGGCGGTGCGTTCGCTCGCAAGCGCGTGCTCGAGGGAGGCCGCCGGGGAGCTAGCCAACGGAGCCCTCCATCTGCAACTCGATGAGCCGGTTGAGCTCGAGGGCGTACTCCATCGGCAGTTCTCGGGCGATGGGCTCCACGAATCCGCGAACGATCATGGCCATCGCCTCGTCATCGGTCAGGCCCCGGCTCATCAGATAGAAGAGCTGGTCCTCGCCGACCTTGCTCACGGTCGCCTCGTGGCCCATGGAGACGTCGTCCTCACGGACGTCGACGTAGGGATAGGTGTCGCTCCGGCTGATCGTGTCGACCAGCAGGGCGTCGCATTTGACGTTCGCCTTGCTCCCGGTCGCCCCCTCCTGCACCTGGACGAGACCCCGGTAGGAGGTGCGCCCGCCTCCGCGGGCGACGGACTTCGACACGATGTTGCTTGTCGTGTGGGGCGCGGCGTGCACCATCTTCGCGCCCGCGTCCTGATGCTGACCTGGCCCGGCGAAGGCCACGCTGAGCGTCTCTCCAGAGGCGCGCTCCCCCAGCAGGTAGCACGCCGGGTACTTCATCGTGACCTTGGAGCCGATGTTCCCGTCGATCCACTCCATCCGGCCGCCAGCGTGCACCGCCGTGCGCTTGGTGACCAGGTTGTAGACGTTGTTGGACCAGTTCTGGATGGTCGTGTAGCGGACGTGCGCGTCCTTCTTCACGATGATCTCGACGACGGCCGAGTGCAGGCTGTCCGAACTGTAGATCGGCGCCGTGCAGCCTTCGACGTAGTGCACGCTCGACCCCTCGTCGGCGATGATCAGCGTGCGCTCGAACTGGCCCATGTTCTCCGTGTTGATGCGGAAGTAGGCCTGCAGGGGGATGTCGACCGTGACGCCCTTGGGCACGTAGATGAACGAGCCGCCCGACCACACGGCCGTGTTGAGTGCCGCGAACTTGTTGTCACCGACCGGGATGACGGAACCGAAGTACTCCCGGAAGAGGTCAGGCTGCTCCTTCAGCGCGGTGTCCGTGTCGAGGAAGAGCACTCCCTTCTGCTCCAGGTCCTCGCGGATCTGGTGGTAGACGACTTCGCTGTTGTGGACGACCAGGCCTTCGGCGATGAAGTTGTGTGGTCCGTCGACTTCGAGGTCCCAGACGGGCTCCGCGACGCCGGGGGTGATGCTCGTGATCCGCGCGAAACCGAGGTGCTCGGTGCAGTGCGAGCGGAACGTCGTGCCACGCGCAGACGTCGCCGACTGGGCGTAGCGACGGCGGCCGAGGCGCCCGGTCCGCTTCGGGTTGCGACAACCCAGGCGTTCGAAGTCGCCGGACAGACCCAGCCGGTGGGCCGTCATGATGCGGCTCGGGTCATGGACATAGGGCGCTTCCCACGTCCACAGGCCGGCAGCGCGGATCCCGGAGAGCTCCGCGAGCTCCCTCGCCTGCTCGAGAAGGGGGGCGTTGACGCTCGTGAGCACCACGCTGCCGGATGCCTCAGGAGGCAGGTAGCCGTCTGCGTCCACCCAGCCGCCGAGGAACGCGAGGCGCTCGGCAGGTGAGCAGTCGTAGACCCATTGCGGAACCTGCTTGCTGTGGGCGCCTCCGCTCACACCCAGCTCGATCAGCACGTTGACGAGCTTCTTGCTGTTCACGACCAGGCGCACGTCGTCGGCCGCGATGGCGCGCAGCCCGAAGAGCTCGCTCACCACCCTGGTGATCTCGGCGCGCACCTCATGGTCGCTCTCCGGTACGGCGAACTGCACGCGATGCGTCCGGCCGCTCGACTGCAGGCTGCCGTCACCGATGAAGTAGCCGAGCAGCCACATCAGGTCCTCTGAGGACTCACGTGGGCCGAAGTCCTGGGCACTGGGAAGGGGACGGGTGGCGCCGTGCGCTGGAAGGTCGCGGGGCACCGCCACCAGGTCACCGGGCTTCAGGTCGGCCACGTTCACCCAGCGCCGCGTGTACCTGGCCCGAATCCGACCGGCCTTACGGTGGTCGATGAGCGCCAGGAAGGGGTGGTTCTCCGTCGCACGGATCCGGCGGCCGCCCACGGCGATCTCAAAGGTCTGCTTCACACCCGTCTGCGCGGCTGACCGGACAGGGCTCACGACAAAGCGCGAAGCCTCCTCGTCGTAGGCGAAGACCTGGTCCCCGGGCTGGATCTCCTTGATGGGGATGTGACCGCGCGGGGTCCAGACCCGGGCGTCCGCGGACAGGCACTCGTACTGGGCCGCCACTCCGGCGACGAGGCGTTGCTTCTCGGCCTCGGGGATCCCGAGCTTGTCGTAGGTGTTCTTGATGTCGGCGGGCAGGTCGTCCCAGCTGGTGGCCTGCTTCTCCGTCGAGCGCACGAAGTACTTGATGTTGTCGAAGTCGATCCCGGACAGGTCCGAGCCCCACGTCGGCATGGGCTTCTTGCGGAACAGGCCGAGGCCCTTGAGTCGCAGGTCGAGCATCCACTGCGGCTCGCTCTTGAGCGCGGAGATGTTGCGCACGACGTCCTCGGACAGGCCGCGGCGCGCGGTCGAACCGGCGACGTCGCTGTCGGCCCAGCCGAACTTGTACGTGCCCAGTCCCTCGAGCTGCGGGTCTACGGTCGTCATGCGGGTGCCTTCCCGGCCGGGATGAAGGTCGTGCACACGCCGTCGCCGTGGGCGATCGTCGCGAGACGCTGGACGTGGACGTCGAGCAGCCGGCCGATGGCCGCCGTCTCGGCATCGCAGAACTGGGGGAACTGCTCGGCGACGTGCTGGACCGGACAGTGGTGCTGGCACAGCTGGATACCGCTGCCCTGGGGCGTGACGTTCGCGGCGTAGCCGTCCGCGGACAGGGCAGCAGCGAGCGCGGCTGGACGGTCCACGCGCGGCACCGCGGCGAGCTCGTTGCCGTAGCGGTCCTCGAGCTCTGCCACCCGCGCCTGCGCGAACCGCTCCACAGCCTGCGGACCCGACGCGTCGGCGAGGAAGCGCAAGGCTGAGGTGGCCAGGTCGTCGTAGGCGCTGGGGCCGGACGCGTGGCCGGCGTCGGTGAGGA
>JALYIZ010000039.1 GCA_030775505.1 Actinomycetota bacterium
TCTCAAGGCCGACACCGGCCTCTCGCGCGGTGGCGCCGCCGGCCCGGCCTGGCCGGTCCTGTGCGAGGCCGCGGCCAAGGCGCAGTCCGACGACAGCATCGAGGTCGTCGGCGTGTGGAGCCATCTCGCCTGCGCGGACGGTGGGCCCGAGCATCCCGTGACGGTCCGCCAGGCCGCCCATTTCGATGAGGCCCTGGACATCGCCGCCCGCGCCGGGCTCCGCCCGCAGGTGCGCCACCTCGCCAATTCGGCTGCCACCCTGACCGCGCCCGGGCTGCACTACGACCTGGTCCGCGCAGGCGTCGCTGTGTACGGCCTGTCGCCCCTGCCGGACGCCCGCCCCCCTGGCGCGTTCGGGCTGCGGCCGGCGATGACCCTGGCGTCGTCGGTGGCTCTGGTGAAGCGCGTCCCAGCAGGTTCGGGCGTCAGCTACGGACACCTCTACACGACGACCGGCGACGCCACGTTGGCGTTGGTGCCCCTGGGGTACGGCGACGGTGTGCCCAGAGCCGCGGCGGGACGAGCCCAGGTGCTGCTCGCCGGTCAGCGCTGGACGGTGGCGGGAGCTGTCTGCATGGACCAGTTCGTCATCGACGCCGGTGACGCGGTCGTGTCCGCCGGTGACGAGGTCGTCCTGTTCGGTCCCGGGGACCGTGGTGAGCCGACGGCCCGCGAGTGGGCGGATGTGCTCGGAACCATCGACTACGAGATCGTCACCCGGGTCGGCGCCCGGGTCCGCCGTCATTACGTCGGGGAGGTCGCGTGAGGCGCGCGGGACTGATCGGCGGCCTAGCAGGCGTGGCCGTCGCCGGTGCGGCTGTCGGGCTCGCCGCCGAGCGCTACGCCGTGGGCCGGGCCAGGCTGCGACCAGACCCGGACGCCCGCGAGCCCTTCTTCGCCCTACCGGCCGACAAGATCCGCCGGGTCGTCGCCGATGACGGGGTACCCCTGCACGTCGAGGAGGTGGGGGACTCGCCGGCAGGATCCGCGCCCCTGACCGTCGTCTTCGTACACGGCTACCTCAACGAGATGGCTGTCTGGCACTTCCAGCGGCAGGCGTTCGCCGCCGACAACCCCGGGCGGCTGGTCTTCTACGACCAGCGCGGTCACGGCCGCAGCGGACGGGGAACGTCCGGACACGCGACCATCGACCAGCTGGGCAAGGATTTGTACGCCGTCCTCCAGGCCTGCGCGCCCGCCGGGCCGGTGGTCCTCGTGGGCCACTCGATGGGTGGCATGACGGTCATGGCCCTCGCCGATCTGCACCCGGAGCTCTTCGGATCGCGCATCGTCGGCGTGGCCCTGCTGTCGACCAGCACCGGCAAGCTGGCCCACGCGACCTTCGGGCTCCCGGCCGCGGTCGCGCCGGTCACCGAGCGGGTCGTGCCGTGGCTGACCCGCGGCATGCGCCGGCGACCGGAGCTGTTCGAGAAGGGGCGCCGGGCGGGCACCGACCTCGCCTTCGTCATCACCCGGATGTACTCGTTCGGCTCCCGGGATGTCAGTCCCTCCGTCGTCGAGCTGGTGGAGCGGATGGCGGCCAACACACCGGTCGACGTCATCGCGGAGTTCTACGACACGTTCGTCAGCCACGACAAGCTCGCCGCCCTCCACGTGCTCGCCGACGTCGAGGTGCTGGTGCTGGTGGGCAGCAAGGACCTGACGACTCCCGTCGACCACAGCCGGGTCATCGCGGAGGCCCTGCCGCACGCGCAGCTCGTCGTCGTGGAGGGGGCCGGCCACATGGTCCAGCTTGAACGCCCTGCCTTCGTCACCCTCCAGCTGCGAGCGCTCCTGCGTCGGGCGACGCGCGCAGCGACCCGTTCGGCGTGACGTCGCCGTGGCTGTGATCCGGCGGGCGGGGGAGTCCGCGGTGTGGGAAGGGGGTGACCCTGCCGAGGTCCCCTCCGCAGTGGCCCTGGCGGGCGACGCCTTCGACCTCCGGGTGACGGCGGGCCCGGGGCAGGGCTGGGCGGCGGCGGGCTTCGAGCCCCTGGCCCTGGACTGCCCGCAACTGGTGAGGCCCTTGCCACTGACCTCGCGCGGCCCGGACGCCACCCGGGCGATCGGTGTCCGGCTCGCCGCCCTGCTGCGCCCCGGCGACCTGGTGGTCCTGACGGGGCCGCTCGGCGCAGGGAAGACCGCCCTGGTCCAGGGGATCGGCGTGGGCCTCGGGGTCGTCGGGGCGGTGACGAGCCCGACCTTCGTCCTCGCCCGCGTCCACCCGGGCCCGGTACCGCTCGTCCACGTGGACGCCTACCGGCTCAGGGAGGCCGGCTCGCCCAGGTTCGCCCTCGACGACCTCGACCTCGACACCTCCCTGCCGGACAGCGTGACCGTCGTTGAGTGGGGTGAGGGACTGGCTGAGGACCTCGCCGAAGCCCGACTCGACGTCCGGCTCGCCCGGTACGCGGGAGCCCCCGAGGACCAGCGGCTCATCACCGTCCGTCCCGTGGGAGCCAGGTGGGCCGTGGCGTGAGGCGGCGCGGCGGCGCAGAGGGCAGACTTGGTCTCCGACGAACCCGGGAGTTCTCATGTCGTTGACCGTCGCCAGCATCCTCGCCGAGTCCGCCCTGCGGCACGCGGAGCGGACCGCAGTCGTGATCGGTGGGCGCCGGATCAGCTACCGCGAGCTCTGGCACGGCGCGCGTCAGTACGCCGCCGTGCTGCGGGCGAAGGGCATTGTCGAGGGGGACAAGGTCGCGCTGCTCCTGCCCAACACCGAGCATTTCCCCGTCGCCTACTTCGGCGTGCTTGCTCTCGGAGGGGTGGCCGTGCCGGTGCACGCGCTGCTCAAGGCCGAGGAGATCGAGTACGTGCTGACCGACTCCGGGGCGAGGGCCCTCGTCTGTGCCGCGCCCCTGCTCGGCGAGGGCGCTAAGGGAGCGGAGCTGGCGGGCGTGCCGGTGCTCGGGGTCCTTGACGGGGGTGACAGCCGGATCGAGCGACTCGACGTACTCGCCGGCGAGGCTGCCCCGATCGAGGGGCTCGTGCTGCGTGACCCCGACGACACCGCGGTGATCCTCTACACGAGCGGCACCACGGGCAAGCCCAAGGGTGCTGAGATCACCCACCTCAACATCATCATGAACGTCGACGTCTCGGCGATGGACTCCTTCGACATCGGGCCTGAAGATGTCGTGCTCGGCTGTCTGCCGCTGTTCCACACCTTCGGGCAGACGTGCTGCATGAACACCGCCTTCCGGGTCGGGGCGGCCGTGGTCCTCCTGCCGCGTTTCGACGGCGCGACGGCGCTCGACCTGCTCGTGGACGAGGGCTGCACCGTGTTCATGGGGGTGCCGACGATGTACCTGGGCCTGCTGGAGGCCGCGAAGACCTCCGCGAAGCGGCCCAGCCTCAAGACCGCCCTGTCCGGCGGTGCGGCGCTGCCGACGCCGGTTCTCACGCGCTTCGAGGACGTCTTCGGCGCGCAGATCCTGGAGGGCTACGGGCTGACCGAGACCTCGCCGGTGGCGACGTTCAACCAGCGCGGCTTCCCGCCAGTGCCCGGCACCGTGGGAAAGGCGATCTGGGGGGTCGAGGTCGAGGTGGCCCGCGCCGAGATCGACGACAGGGTCGAGCTGCTCCCGGTCGGTGAGCTCGGTGAGGTCGTGGTCCGGGGCCACAACGTTTTCAAGGGCTACCTCAACAAGCCCGAGGCCACGGCCGCTGCCATCGTCGACGGCTGGTTCCGCACCGGCGACCTGGGAACCAAGGACGCCGAGGGTTACGTGCGGATCGTGGACCGCAAGAAGGACATGGTCATCCGGGGTGGCTACAACGTCTACCCGCGGGATGTGGAGGAGGTGCTGCTGCGCCACCCCGCCGTGGCCCAGGTCGCGGTCATCGGCCTGCCCGACGAGCAGTACGGCGAGGAGGTGTGCGCCGTGGTCATTGCCGACGCGGCCGGCGAGCACGTCACCGAGGGTGCGCTCGTGGCGTGGGCCAAGGACCAGCTCGCGGCGTACAAGTACCCTCGGCGGGTGTTCTTCACCGACACGTTCCCGCTCGGCCCTTCCGGGAAGGTGCTCAAGCGGGAGCTGGTGCGGCACTACAGCCCGTCCCCCTCCGAGGAGTCTCCGTCTTGATGCAGTACCGCCGTGCCCTGCTGGTCCTCCCGCTGCTGACCGCGCTGGGGGCGTGCAGCAGCGGCACCACCCCCAAGGTCACCGCCACCGGGCCGTCCGCAGACGTCTGTGCGGGGGTGAACTCAGGGACAGCGACGGCGGTCCCCGAGTCGTGCGCCCCGACGCTCGGCCCGACGTCGGACCCCAGCGCCACGGCGACCGCGAGCGCGCAGCTGTCGCCGGTCAAGCTCGCCCCTGACCAGGGGCAGGTCGCCGCCGGTGGGAATGACGTGGACCCTTCGCTCACGACGATGACCTTCCACGTCACGATCCCCACCGGCACGCGCCTGAAGGTGCACGCGGCATGCCTGGGCAACCACAACATCGTCATCAAGACCCAGCCCACCTCGGACGCCGAGAGCGAGTTCAACTGCGGTATCCACGGGGTTGCCTCTGAGGTGGGCGTCAGCGATCCGCACGTCGTCTCGGCCCCGACCAGCTTCACGGTGACCGTGACGACCACCGCGCCGACCCGCTGGTGGGTCAACGTCGTCGGCACGACAGAACCCACCGGCAAGCCCATCTGACGTGCTGGTCCTCGGACTGGACACGTCGACGCCCGCCGTCTCGGTGGCGCTCGTGGACGTGGCCACCGGAGAGGTCGTCGCGGAGCCTGCTCCGGCTGACGGGCGACAGCATGGCGAGCTGCTCGCCGGACTCGTGAGGGACCTGCTCGCCGAGCCCAGGGTGAGACAGGACGGCCTTCACGGCGTGGTGGTGGGAGTGGGGCCTGGCCCGTTCACCGGACTCAGAGTGGGAATGGTGAGCGCCGCGGTGCTGGGTGACGCGCTGGGCGCTCCGGTGCACGGCGTGTGCTCGCTGGACGGACTGGCAGGGGAGGTCGACGGTCCCGTCGTCGCCGTCACCGACGCGCGGCGGCGCGAGGTGTACTGGGCCCGCTACAACGCCGACGGGGATCGGCTCGAGGGGCCCGACGTGGACCTGCCCGCCACGCTGGCCGCCCGGCTGCCCCCGAACTCGGTCCTGGTTGGCGCAGGCGCCGGGCTCTACCGCGACGTGTTCGGCGCGCATCGGGTGCTCGACCAACCCCGTTACCCGCGTGCGGCCGCCCTCGTCCGGGTCGCTGCCGGCCGGCTCCGCGAGGGCGAGGCCCCCGGGCCACTCGTACCCCTCTACCTGCGTCGGCCCGACGCGACCGAGCCGGCGGCGGCCAAGCGCGTCGGACCGTGACCGTCCGGCTCGAGCGGATGCGCTGGTGGCACATCGAGGACCTGCTGCCGCTCGAGCGCACCGTGTTCCCGGACGAGCCCTGGACGGCCCGGTTGTTCTGGTCGGAGCTCGGGCAGCTCGACACCAGGCACTACCTGGTCGCCCTCGCCGGCGAGCACCTGGCCGGGTATGCGGGGCTGTGCGGGTACCCAGAGGAGGCGTTCATCCAAACGATGGCAGTTGACCCCGCGTCACAGCGCCAGGGCGTCGGCACCCTGTTGCTGCGGGCACTGCTGGCGGAGGCCGCCCGGCGAGACCTGCGCACGGTCCTCCTCGAGGTCAGGGCTGACAATGCGCCGGCGCGGGCGCTGTACGAGCGACACGGGTTCCTCGCCACGGGCGTGCGGCGTGGGTACTACCAGCCCAGCGGCACCGACGCCGTGGTGATGGAACGGCGTGCCTAAGGTGACCGACGTGGACCAGCCGTTGGTGCTCGGCATCGAGACCTCGTGCGACGAGACCGGCGTCGGCATCGTGCGAGGCCGGACGCTGCTGGCAGATGCCGTGGCCTCCAGCGTTGACGAGCATGCGCGGTTCGGCGGAGTGGTGCCGGAGGTCGCGAGTCGGGCGCACCTGCAGGCCATGGTCCCGACAGTGCATCGGGCGTTGGCCGACGCGGGCGTGCGGCTCGGCGACCTCGACGCGATCGCGGTCACCGCCGGTCCCGGCCTGGTCGGTGCCCTGCTGGTCGGGGTCGCCGCCGCGAAGGCCTACGCCGTGGCGCTCGGCCTTCCGCTCTACGGCGTGAACCACCTCGCGGCCCACGTCGCCGTCGACCTTCTGGAACACGGCCCTCTTCCCGAGCCGTGCGTGGCCATGCTGGTTTCCGGTGGCCACTCCTCCCTGTTGCTCGTCGAGGACCTGGCCGCCGAGCTCAGACCGCTGGGGCAGACGGTGGACGACGCGGCGGGGGAGGCGTTCGACAAGGTGGCCAGGCTGCTTGGACTCGGCTTCCCCGGCGGGCCGGCCGTCGACCGTGAGGCGGCCTCGGGCAATCCGAGCGCCATCGCGTTCCCTCGGGGCATGGGGGCGGACGCGTCCTACGACGTGTCGTTCAGCGGGCTGAAGACGGCCGTGGCCCGCTGGCTGGAGGCGCACGAGGGGGTTGTGCCCGTCGCCGACGTCTGCGCGAGCTTCCAGGAGGCCGTGGTGGACGTTCTCACCGCGAAGGCGGTCCGTGCCTGCCGTGAGCTCGGGGTCGACCACCTGCTGATCGGTGGTGGGGTTGCCGCCAACAGCCGGTTGCGGGCCCTCGCGGCCAGCCGGTGCGAGGCCGCTGGCATCGCGCTGCGGGTGCCTCGTCCCGGTCTGTGCACCGACAACGGCGCCATGGTCGCGGTGCTCGGTGCGCGGCTGGTCTCGGCCGGTGTGGTGCCCAGTGCGCTGGACCTGCCGGCGGACAGCTCCCTGCCGGTGACGCAGGTCGTGGCAGCGGGAGGCCGGCTGTGATCGTGCGCATGTGGGAGGCCAAGGTGCTGCCCGGCGAGATGGCCGACGCGCTGGACTGGCTGCGCGAGGAGGCCGTCCCGGCTGCGCTCGCGCAGGCCGGGTGCCTGGGGGCGGAGGGCTTCGAGGCCGTCGGTGACGAGCGCATCGTCGTCATCTCCCGCTGGGCCGATGACGCCGGGCCGTGGGAACCGCCGCGGCCGTACCGTCGGCTGTTGCGCCGCAGCCACACCTGGCCCTTCCGACCGGCCTGACCCCGGGTTGTGTTGTTGGCACTCGGGGGGTTAGAGTGCCAACAGCGGCGAGGCGCCTGGCCCCGCGACGGCAGGCCGCCACGTTCGCCCCTCTTCCAGAGCTCTACCAGGAGGCACTGTGACCACCGGCACCCTTACCAAGGTCGCCATCAAGCCGCTCGAGGACCGCATCGTGGTTCAGGCCGTCGAGGCCGAGACCACGACCGCGTCTGGTCTGGTCATCCCGGACACGGCGAAGGAGAAGCCCCAGGAGGGCATCGTCCTGGCCGTCGGCCCGGGCCGGTTCGAGGACGGCAACCGCGTACCGCTCGACGTCAAGGTCGGCGACAAGGTTCTGTACAGCAAGTACGGCGGCACCGAGGTGAAGTACAACGGCGAGGAGTACCTGGTGCTCTCCGCCCGCGACGTTCTCGCTGTCATCGAGGGCTGACAACCCCCACTCCCCGCACGTTCGTACGACGGCCCCGGCCCTCCTGACTGGGGGGCGGGGCCGTCGTCATGAGAGGACCCCAAGAACCGTGGCAAAGACCCTGCTCTTCTCCGAGGACGCCCGGCACGCGCTTGAGCGCGGCGTGGACGCCCTTGCCAATGCCGTCAAGGTGACCCTCGGCCCGCGCGGCCGCAACGTGGTCATCAGCAAGTCCTACGGCGGCCCGACGATCACCAACGACGGCGTCACCATCGCCCGAGAGATCGAGCTGGCCGACAAGCACGAGAACATGGGCGCGCAGCTGGCCAAGGAAGTGGCGACCAAGACCAACGACGTCGCCGGTGACGGCACGACCACCGCGACCGTCCTCGGTCAGGCGATGGTGCACGAGGGTCTGCGGGCCGTCGCTGCCGGCGCGAACCCGATGGGCATCAAGATCGGCATGGACGCGGCCGTCGAGGCCGTGAACACCGCGCTGCTCGCGATGGCCACCGAGGTCCAGACCCACGCCGAGGTCGCCGCTGTCGCCGCCATCTCCGCCCAGGACGCCCTGGTCGGCGAGCTGGTCGCCGAGGCCATCGACAAGGTCGGTAAGGACGGCGTCATCACCGTCGAGGAGTCCAACACCACTGGGCTCGAGCTGGAGCTGACGGAGGGCATGCAGTTCGACAAGGGCTACATCTCGCCGTACTTCGTCACCGACGCGGAGCGGATGGAGGTCGTCCTGGAGGACGGAGCCGTGCTGCTCGTCAACGGCAAGATCTCCGCCATCAACGACCTTCTCCCGATCCTGGAGAAGGTCGTGCAGGCCCAGAAGTCCCTCCTGCTCGTGGCGGAGGACGTCGACGGCGAGGCCCTGTCCACGCTGGTGGTCAACGCCCTGCGCAAGACCGTGAAGGTTGCGGCCGTGAAGGCTCCCGGGTTCGGCGACCGCCGCAAGGCGATGCTGCAGGACATGGCCGTCCTCACGGGCGCACAGGTCGTCTCCGCTGAGGTCGGCCTCAAGCTCGACCAGGTTGGCCTGGAGGTGCTGGGCAGCGCCCGGCGCATCACGGTCACCAAGGAGGACACGACCATCGTCGACGGCGGTGGCGACTCCGCCGAGGTCGCTGCCCGGGTCGGACAGATCCGCAACGAGATCGAGGACAGCGACTCCGACTGGGACAAGGAGAAGCTGCAGGAGCGGCTGGCCAAGCTGGCCGGCGGCGTGGGCGTCATCAAGGTCGGTGCCCACACCGAGACCGAGCTCAAGGAGCGCAAGCACCGGCTCGAGGACGCGATCTCGGCCACCCGCGCGGCGGTCGAGGAGGGCATCGTTGCCGGCGGCGGCGCCGCCCTCGTGCACGTCGCCTCGGTCCTGGCCGACGGACTGGGCAAGACCGACGACGAGCTGATCGGTGTCAACGTCGTCCGCAAGGCCCTCGACGAGCCGGCCCGCTGGATTGCCGAGAACGCCGGTCTCGAAGGGCGGGTCGCTGTCAACCGGGCGCGCGAGCTCGGTGCCGGCAAGGGCCTCAACGCCGCGACCGGGGAGTACGGCGACCTCGTCGCCCAGGGCATCGTTGACCCCGTCAAGGTGACCCGGTCCGCGGTCCGCAACGCGGCCTCCATCGCCAGCATGCTGCTGACCACGGAGACGCTCGTCGCCGACAAGCCCGAGCCGAAGGCCGACGAGGGCCACGGGCACGCCGGGCACGGGCACGCGCACTAGGTAGGTAGGCACTGAGGGCCCGGCTCCGCTTCGGCGGGACCGGGCCTTCGGCATGCCGGGACGTGGGTGGTATCGGGGCCGCCCAGAACGCGCGCGAACCCGATGACCTGGTGCGGGCTCTCAGGAGCACCCAGCACACCAGGAGCGCCCCATGACGGTGACGGCAGTCCCCTCCTCGACGACGAGCAGCGCCCCGCCGCCCGACGCCCCCGACCGCACCGCCCGGTTGCGCGCAGCCGTGCGCTGGGCGCAGGACCGACTCGCGCGGATCCGGGGGGCCCGCCTGGTCCGGCTGACCCTGGTGTGCGCGCTCGTCGCGCTCGCCATCCTCGGCTTCGCCGGTACCAGGGCCCTACGGCCGGTGGGTGGCGGTCCGGTCGTCGCGCTGACGGACATCATCGACCAGGCTGCGAAGGGCTACGTCGCCGACGCGACCTTGTTCGACCAGGACAGCCGGGTGCGGGTGCACCTGACCAATGGCGACCCTCGGCCACTCGTCGCCCAGTACACGCACTCCGACAGCGAGACAAGCCGGCTGATCGCCGCGCTCGCCAAGAGCGGTCCCGTACGGGTGGATCCGCAGACCGGCAAGCAGATCACGCGCCTGCTCATGCAGTTCCTGTTCCCCGTGACGCTGCTGTCGGTGCTGTTTGGCCTACTGCTCACCGCGAGTCGAGGTGAGGGCGGGGCCGCCGAGTTCAGCCAGTTCTCCAAGGTGCGCGGCGGGCAGCGGCTCAACACCGAGGGGCCGAAGAGGCGCAAGGGGGTGCCGGCGACGACGTTCGCCGACATCGCCGGGTCGCAGACCGCGGTCTCCGAGCTCGCGGAGGTCGTCGACTACCTGAAGGACCCCAGCCGGTTTGAGGCGCTGGGGGCACTGCCGCCCAAGGGAGTCCTTCTCTTCGGCCCACCTGGATGTGGCAAGACGCTTCTCGCCAAGGCCGTGGCCGGCGAGGCCGGTGTCCCCTTCTTCAGCCTCTCCGGTGCCGAGTTCGTGGAGTCCCTCGTCGGGGTCGGGGCGGCCCGTGTGCGCGACCTGTTCGCCCAGCTGCGCACCAAGGCGCCGGCGATCCTTTTCATCGACGAGCTTGACGCCGCCGGACGCAAGCGCGGCGCGGGGGTGGGCGGGGGCAACGACGAGCGGGAGCAGACCCTCAACCAGATCCTGGTCGAAATGGACGGCTTCGACGCCATCAGCGGCGTCGTGGTGATCGGCGCGACCAACCGGCCGGACATCCTCGACCCGGCGCTGCTGCGACCCGGCCGGTTCGACCGTCACGTCGTCGTGGAGCGGCCCGACGTCAACGGGCGCTTCGACATCCTGCGGCTGTACGCGCAGGGCCGCCCGGTGGACCCGGCCGTGGACATCGAGGTGCTGGCCCGGCGCACGCCCGGCTTCACCGGGGCGGACCTGGCGAACGTCTGGCGCGAGGCGGCCCTGTTGGCGGTGCGCGCCGGAGCCAGCCGGATCGGGCAGGACGAGCTCGACGAGGCCGTGCAGCGGGTCCTTGCCGGACCCAAGCGGTCACAGGGCGCCCTGTCGGAGGATGAACGCCGCATGGTCGCCATCCACGAGGCCGGGCATGCGGTCGTCGCCGCGAGCCTGGGCACCGACGTGGACCGGGTGTCGGTGGTCCGGCGCGGCACCGGTCTGGGCCACGCCGCCCTGGTGAGGGACGACCGGGTCTTCCTGCGTCGCAGCGAGCTGCTGGACCGGATGGCCACCGCCCTCGCCGGGAAGGTGGCCGAGGAGGTCGTCTACGGCGAGACCTCGACGGGCGGCGAGGGTGACATCGAGGCCGCGACCGACCTGGCGCGCGACATGGCCGGCCGGTGGGGGATGAGCGCGGCGATCGGTCCGGTGCGGATCACCGCGAAGGACGCCGAGGTATTCCTCGGCCGGGACCTTGCGGCCATGCAGTCGGTCAGTCCCGAGACCCTGGACCGGCTCGACGTGGAGGTCCGGATGCTGGTCGAGGAAGCGGAGACGGTGGCGCGCGAACGGCTGCTCGCCGGTCGGGAAACCCTCACCACGCTGGCCGACTGGCTCGAGGAGTTCGAGACGCTCGACGGGCCGAGGCTTGCTGGGCTGCTCGCACCGGTCCGGCCGGGCGGCGCCCCGCGCCAGCGCCGGACGCGGCGGCCCCAGGAGCGCTGAACGGTGTCGGGTCTTCGGCTCGCCGCCGCGCTCGCCGTTGCCGCCGGCGTCGTGACGGTCGTGCCTGCCGGCGCCGGACCGACGTGCTCGGTGACCACGCAGACGCGCAACACGTGGGCGCAGGTTTCCGCTCCAGGTGCCGTCGTGGCGATGGAGGACGTCGACCCGTGCAAGGTCATCAGCGTTCGCGACGACCGCTCGGTGTCGGTGAGCCCTGACGGTGGCCGGACCTGGCAGCAGACGGGGACGGCGCCGGCTGTGCCGGGGATGCTCGTCACCTCGGGGCTGGGCGTCGACACGGTTGCGTTGTTGCCGGCGTCAGGGACTGGGTTGTGGACCAGCCGCGACTGGGGGCAAACGTGGCGGGGGACGAGCGGGCTGTCTGGGCCCGTCCAGCGACTGGTGGCCGACGCCCGGGACCGCACCCTGCTCTACGCGATCTCCGCTGCCGGGCTGCCGCCGGCGCTTCCCCGACCACCCGTGCCGCTGCCCGTCGCGCCCGGAAACTCGCTGTACGTGAGCACGGATGCGGGCGTCAGTTTCAGCGCCGTGGAGGGGGCGACCGGTCTGGCTCCGTCGGACGTGGCCACTGACCCGGCCAACCCGGGCTGGGTCTGGCTGAGTGTGGCCGGTCCCGCAGGTGGCTTGTACCTCTCGAACGACGGCGGCGCGACGTTTCTCAACAAGGCCACCGGTGACGTGCGTTCCCTCGCCACCTCCCGCCTGGCGGGCGGCGGCAGTGAGGTCGTCGGTGCCACAGCCAAGGGGTTTCTGCTCAGTCGGGACGGCGGGACGTCGGTGGTGACCCACGACAGCGCCCCCGGTGTCACCGCGCTGGCGCTGGAGTGGAACCACCCGTCCGCCCTGATGGCGCTCACGGACGCGGGCGTGCGCCGTTCGTCCGACACGGGTCTGACGGTCCGCGACCAGGGAGCCGGCCTGACGCCGTCCTGCGCCGCGACGCAGCTTCGACGGGACCGGTCCATCCCTTCCGTTTTCCTGCTGACGTGTAACGACGGGAGCACGTGGCGCTACCGCTCCGACGGCACGGACCTGTCGGCGACCGACAACCCCGACAGCTCGATCAGCAACCCCACCACCCCCCTGGTCTTCGTCACGCCAACGCCGATGAAGCTGCTGCGGAGGCTGCGGATCCGCCGGCCGGGTGACGGCAGGGACGGCTCGATCGCGTTCGACGGGACCGATCTCTACTTCACCGACGGGGGTCAGACCGGTGTCATCCACCGGCAGACCGCGAAAGACGGCGCGACCCTCCCGGATCTGCAGACCACCGTCCCTCGCGGCATCCAGAACGTCGCTTACGACTCCAACAACCATCACCTGATCGTCCGCGACCGGTCCTTCATGCTGTGGGACGTGGCGCTGCCGAGCGGGCGAGCGGCCCGACTGTTCCAGTCGCCGACCAGCAGCGGCCCCTTCAGCTACGACAGCGCGACGGACCGGCTTCTGTTCGCGGAGGACGGATCCGGCGGCTGGCAGGAGTACGACCGCCAGGGGGTCAGTCAGTTCAACTGCGCGGGAGCCCTCGGGGGGATCTACGTCGGGATTTCCGGCGGCGCACCCACGATCGCCGGGCTCGTCGCCACCGGCGACGGGCAGGTGTATGTCGAGACCGAGGACGACGCCACCGTCCTGCGGATGGACCGGTCATGTCACGTCCTGGCCGCGTTCGACCATGCCTCCTTCTCCGAAGCCGGTGCCGAGAACGATGCCGTGGCGTGCGACACCACAACGTTCCCCACCCCGGCCATCTGGATGCGAGACGCCGCCGCCGCCTACTTCTATGCGTATGAGGTTCCCGGCGGGTACTGCGCGCTGCCCTCAACCGTGGCCGTCACCGCGCCCCCCTCCGTGGCGACGGGCAGCAGTGGCCCCGTCTGCGCCACCCTGCGGCTGCGAGCCACTGGGCGCCTGCTGGCCGGGCTGCCTGTCGACCTCCTTGTCGCCGGACGGGGCATCGGCTCGCCGCTGACCGACCAGCGCGGGGTGGCGTGTCAGCAGTACTCCCCGATCCCGGGCGAGGCGGGCAGTCAGCAGCCGGGACGAACCACCAGCTCCCGCACCCAGCCCGTCCTGGCGGCCTTCCTGGGCACCCCCGCCTACCGGGCGGCCAACGCGCAGGTCAGCACAGTGGTGACGGCCGACTACCAGCTGCCGCCTCCTGTCCCGCCGCGCATCCCGCCGGCCCCCCTGGTCCCGCCCGCCGCGCACCTGCTT
>JALYIZ010000040.1 GCA_030775505.1 Actinomycetota bacterium
CACACGAGGGCACCGGCCCCGGCCCCTACCGCGAGGACCGCAAGCCGGCGCACTGCGTCGAGCGGAGGTCCAGCCAGGCCGACGCTGTCCAGCACCGGTTGGTCGAGGCTGGTCAGCACGGTGACCGCCGCGATCGTCACCTCCGGGGCGGCCTCGACGGCCGCGCGCACCATGGCCGCGCCCCCGCTGGCGTGGACGGTGAGGTAGCTCGGCCGAAGCCGGGCCACCGAACGGGCGGCACCCGCCACCGTGTTGGGGATGTCGTGCAGCTTGAGGTCAAGGAACAGCCCGACGCCACTTCCTCCGCGCACCGTCTCGATCGCCGTCGGCCCGGTGCGGCAGAACAGCTCGAGTCCCACCTTGACGACCGCCACGTACGGCGTGACCGCCTGCGCCCAGCGCGCGGCCTCCTCGACGTCAGAGGTGTCCAGGGCGACGGCGATAGGGGCCGTTCCAGCCACGTCAGGTCTCCTCATGCAGGCGGTCGCCTGCCTCGTCATCGATGTCGCCCGGCGGGTCCGGCAGCTCCGGGACGACGGGGTCCGGCGGGCGGTGCCCGTGTCCGACGGCGTCGCTGAAGCGCTCGAAGCCGCGAGAGCTCAGTGCCGCTGCCAACTCGTCGAGGACTCTCACCGGAGCCGACGGGTCGCCGAAGACGGCGGTGCCGACGCTGACGGCGCTGGCGCCGGCGAGGACGAACTCCAGGGCGTCCAGACCCGTCCGGATGCCGCCCATCCCCAGGATCGGCACGTCGGGCAGGGCCTGATGGACCTGCCAGACGCAGCGCACCGCGACCGGCCGGATGGCCGGCCCCGACAGGCCACCGGTCACCCCCGCAAGCACCGGGCGCATGGTCGTGGTGTCGATCGCGAGCCCCAGCAGCGTGTTGATGACCGAGAGGCCGTCGGCGCCTGCCGCGGCGCAGGCTTGCGCCACCTCCACGATGCTCGTGACATCGGGCGACAGCTTGGCGAACACCGGGACCCCGGGGGCGGTGTTGCGCCTGACAGCCTGGACGACTGCCGCCGCGGCACGGGGGTCACAGGCGAAGACCTGACCCCTGTCCTCCACGTTGGGGCAGGAGATGTTGACCTCGACCATGGCAAGACCCGGTCGCCCCCGCAGGCGGCTCGCCAGCTTGGCGAACTCGTCCACGCTGCCGCCGGCGATGGACACCACCGCACGTGCGCCCCGCTCGGCGAGCCACCGCAGGTCCCGATCGAGGAAGGCCTCGATGCCCGGCCCCTGCAGCCCGATGCTGTTGAGCATCCCGCTCGGCGTCTCGGCCATGCGTGGCGTAGGACGCCCGGCACGGGGGGCCACCGTGATCGACTTGGTGACCACCCCCCCGAGAAGGGACACGTCGAAGAACTGGTCGAGCTCCTGACCGGCCGCAGCGCATCCCGACGCCGTGAAGACCGGATTGGGAAAGGTGACCGATCCGAGGCGGGTAGTCATGTCCAGGGGAGGCCCGGCCACCAACCCGGCAGTGGCCGTCATCGACGTCCCGCCAAAGTCGCGGAGGCGGCCGGCGTCGGCGCGCCGACCGCGTCGTCCGGCACGGTCCCCGCCTCCGTCCACCGGACCCGGTCGCCGAGGAAGACGGGCCCGTCGACGCAGGAACGCACCATGCGGGTCTGCCCGTCGTCGCCGATCACCGGGAGCACGCAGGTCATGCACACACCGATCCCGCAGGCCATCGACTCCTCGACGGCCACCTGCGACGGGATGTCGTGCGCCAGGGCGATGTCGGAGACCGCATGGAGCATCGCCATCGGACCGCAGGCGTACACGACCTCGCTTCCGGTGCGGTCCAGAAGCGCTGAGAGGACGTCACTGACGCGACCCCGCTCGCCGGCGCTGCCGTCGTCGGTCGTGACCGCGATCGAGGAGGCCATCCGTTTCGCCTCCAGCTGGCCGAACAGCCGGTCCGAGGTGGCCGCTCCCAGGACGAAGTCGACCCGGCTGCCCCGCTCGCGCAGCGCGGTCGCCAGGGGAAGCAGCGGGGCACTGCCGTACCCGCCGCCGACCAGGGTGGCGGTCACCGCGTGCGTCGGCAGCCGGAAGGGCTTGCCGAGCGGGCCGACCATGTCCAGCTTGTCCTGCGGGCGGCGGGCGGCAAGCCAGGCGGTGCCCTTGCCATGAACCGCGAAGACGAACTCCACCGTTCCGCCATAGACACCCCGCTGCTTGACATCGCAGATGGCGAAGGCACGCCGCAGGATCGTCGCCCCCTCCGGCCCACCGACCTGAATGGCCACGAAGTGGCCGGGACGCGTCTGCTCGGCCACGCCGGGCGCGACGACCGTCATCGCCACGTACGCTCCGACCCGCCGGACGGTCAGCACCTCGGCGATCACCTGGACCGGCATCAGTTGTCCTCTGGCGCGGCGGCGGCCCGGCGGGAGTCGGACAGCAGCTGGTGGTGCTCCTGCAGCGAGCGCACCCCGATGTCACCCCGGATCAGGGCCTCAATGCCCTGAACGCAGGCCGCCGCGCCCTGGATCGTGGTGATGCACGGGACGCCGCGGGTGACAGCGGCGGTGCGGATCTCGTAGCCGTCGAGTCGTGGCCCGACCCCGAACGGGGTGTTGATGATGAGGTCGATCTCCCCCGCCAGGATCTTCGGCACGACGTCGTCGCCGTGCCCTTCCGAGTGCTTGCCGACCACGGTGCTGGTCACGCCGTTGCGCCGCAGGACCTCCGCGGTGCCGGCGGTGGCGACGACCTCGAAGCCGAGGTCGGCCAGCCGCTTCACAGGGAAGATCATGCTTCGCTTGTCCCGGTTGGCGACACTGACGAAGACCCTCCCCTTGGTCGGCAGCTCACCGTAGGCCGCGGCCTGGGACTTGGCGAAAGCGGTCCCGAACACCGCATCGATCCCCATCACCTCGCCCGTGGACTTCATCTCCGGCCCGAGGACGGTGTCGACACCCCGGAAGCGGCCGAACGGAAGCACCGCCTCCTTGACCGAGATCGGCGCGTCGGGCGGCAGGGTGGCCCCGTCGCCGTTCGAGGGCAGCAGTCCTTCTGCCCGCAGGGAGGCGATGCTCGCCCCGAGCATGACGCGAGCCGCGGCCTTCGCCAGCGGCACGGCGGTGGCCTTGCTGACGAAGGGGACGGTGCGACTGGCCCGGGGGTTCGCCTCGAGCACATAGAGCACGTCGTCCTTGAGCGCGTACTGGACGTTGAGGAGCCCGCGCACGCCGACTCCGGCGGCGATCGCTTCGGTGGAGGTGCGGATGCGTGCGAGGTCCGTGCTCCCCAAAGTGATCGGAGGCAGCGCGCAGGCGGAGTCCCCCGAGTGGATCCCGGCTTCCTCGATGTGCTCCATCACGCCGCCGAGATACACCTCGACCCCGTCGCACAGGGCGTCGACGTCGATCTCGACCGCGTCCTCCAGGAACCGGTCCACGAGCACGGGATGCTCCGGGCTGATGGCCGTTGCCCGGTCGATGTAGCCGCGCAGCATCGCGTCGTCGTACACGATCTCCATCCCGCGCCCACCGAGGACGTAGGAGGGCCGGACCAGTACCGGGTAGCCGACTCCGTCGGCGATCGCCTTGGCTTCGTCATAGGAGGTGGCAACCCCGTGCTTGGGGGCAGGCAACCCGGCTTCGGCCAGGACCCGCCCGAAGGCGCCGCGCTCCTCCGCCAGGTGGATGGCCTCGGGCGTCGTCCCGACGATTGGCACGCCGCAGTCCTTGAGCTCCTGCGCGAGCCGCAGCGGGGTCTGTCCCCCGAGCTGAACGATGACGCCGACGACGTCGCCCGACTGCTGCTCGGCGTGGACGACCTCGAGGACGTCCTCCACGGTGAGCGGCTCAAAGTAGAGCCGGTCACTCGTGTCGTAGTCCGTGGAGACCGTCTCGGGGTTGCAGTTGACCATCACGGTCTCAAAGCCCGCCTCGGACAGGGCGAACGAGGCGTGCACACATGCGTAGTCGAACTCGATGCCCTGGCCGATGCGGTTGGGCCCGCTGCCGAGGATGAGCACCTTCGGTCGCTCGCTGGGCGCGACCTCGGTCTCCCCCTCGTAGGACGAGTAGTGGTAGGGCGTGAGGGCCGCGAACTCGGCGGCACACGTGTCGACCGTCTTGTAGACGGGCCGGATCCCCTGCGCGTACCGCAGCTCGCGGATCTCCCGCTCCGGGACGCCGCGAACGGCCGCGATCTGACGGTCGGAGCACCCCATTCGCTTCGCCTGTCGCAGCAGGTCAGGATCGAGAGGTCCTGCTTCGAGGGCTGCGCGAAGCTCCACGAGCGAGAGCAACTGGTCGAGGAACCACGGGTCGATCGCGGTCGCCTCGTGCACGTCGGCGACGCTTGCCCCGAGGCGGAGCGCCCGCTCGACTGTGTGCAGCCGCCCGTCGTGCGGGACCCGCGCCAGCGCCAAGGCGTCGGCCGCGGTCCCCGGCGGATCGGGCAGGACCCAAAAGCCGCTGGGAGCCTGCTCGAGCGACCGCATCGCCTTCTGGAGCGCCTCCACGAAGGACCGGCCGATAGCCATCGCCTCGCCGACAGACTTCATCGTCGTCGTCAGCTCCGGGTCCGCCCCGGGGAACTTCTCGAACGCGAACCGGGGGATTTTGACGACCACGTAGTCGAGCGACGGCTCGAAGCTCGCTGGGGTCTCCCGGGTGATGTCGTTGGGGATCTCGTCGAGGGTGTAGCCGACGGCCAGCTTCGCCGCGATCTTCGCGATCGGGAAGCCGGTCGCCTTGCTCGCCAGCGCCGACGATCGGGAGACGCGAGGGTTCATCTCGATCACGACGATGCGCCCCGTGGCCGGGTTCACCGCGAACTGGATGTTGCAGCCGCCCGTGTCGACGCCGACGGCCCGGATCACGTCGATCGAGATGTCCCGTAGACGCTGGTATTCGCGGTCGGTCAGGGTCATGGCCGGTGCCACCGTCACCGAGTCGCCCGTGTGCACCCCCATGGGGTCGAGGTTCTCGATCGAGCAGATGACGACGACGTTGTCGTTGCGGTCCCGCATCAGCTCGAGCTCGTACTCCTTCCAGCCCAGGATCGACTCCTCGAGCAGGATCTCCGTCGTCGGGCTGGCCATCAGGCCACCACCGGCGATCCGCTCCAGCCCCGCCTCGTCGTGTGCGATGCCCGAGCCGGAACCGCCCATCGTGAACGAGGGACGGACGACAACCGGGTAGCCGAGCTGGGCGGCGGCGGCGCGGGCGTCGTTCAAGCTGTGGCAGATGGCACTTCGGGCACTCTCCGCGCCGATGGAGGCCACGATCTGCTTGAACCGCTGCCGGTCCTCACCCGCCCGGATGGCGTCGATATCCGCGCCGATGAGCTCCACGCCGTACTGCTCCAGGACGCCGGCCTCGTGCAGGGCCATGGCGGTGTTGAGGGCTGTCTGGCCACCCAAGGTCGCCAGCAGCGCATCGGGACGTTCCTTGGCGATCACTTTGGTGACGTACTCCGGTGTGATCGGCTCGATGTAGGTGGCGTCGGCGAACTCGGGATCGGTCATGATCGTCGCCGGGTTGGAGTTGATGAGCGTGACGCGCAGGCCCTCGGCGCGCAGCACGCGGCAGGCCTGCGTCCCCGAGTAGTCGAACTCCGCCGCCTGGCCGATGAGGATCGGGCCCGACCCGATGACGAGCACGTGGTGGAGGTCGGTCCGGCGGGGCACGTCAGGCTCCCGTCATGAGGGCGGCGAAGGTGTCGAACAGCCCGGTCGCATCGTGCGGGCCGGGGGCTGCCTCGGGGTGGTACTGGACTGAGAAGGCAGGAACGTCCAGGCAACGCAGGCCCTCGACCACTCCGTCGTTGAGGCACAGATGGCTGACCTCGACGCGTCCGAAAGGGGTGTCGGTGGGGCCGTCCACCGGAGCGTCGACCGCGAACCCGTGGTTGTGACTGGTCACGTGGACCCGCCCTGTGCGCCGGTCCTGCACGGGCTGGTTGACGCCCCGGTGACCGTAGCCCAGCTTGTACGTGCCGAGCCCGAGCGCCCGCCCGAGAACCTGGTTCCCGAAGCAGATGCCGAAGACCGGCACACCGGCCGAGAGCACGCCGCGCATCGCCTCGACGGCGTAGTCGGCGGTGGCGGGGTCCCCCGGCCCGTTGGAGAAGAACACCCCGTCCGGTGAGACCGCGAGCAGATCCGCGGCGCTGGAGGTTGCGGGCAGCACGTGCACGTCGCAGCCGGCCTGGCTCAGGTGCCACGGGGTGCGCCGCTTGATGCCGAGGTCCATGGCAGCGACGGTGAACCGCCGCTGTCCCGCCGCGGGCACCAGGTAGGGCTGCGGGGTGCTGACCTCCTTGGCCAGGTCGGCACCGGCCATCAGCGGTGACGTGCGGACCCGTTCGAGCAGCGAGGTCTCATCCGTGCCGGCGCTGCTGATCCCGACGCGCATCGCGCCGCGCTCCCGGAGGTGCCGCGTCAGCGCCCTGGTGTCGACGCCGCTGATGCCGACGACCCCCTGGGCGGCGAGCTCGTCGCCGAGTCCCCGCCGGGAGCGCCAGTTGCTCGTGATGCGGCTGGGCTCGCGCACCACGTAGCCGCTCACCCAGATGCGGTCAGACTCGGGATCCTCGTCATTGACCCCCGTGTTGCCGATCTGGGGAGCGGTCATGACGACGACCTGGCGGTGGTAGGAGGGGTCGGTCAGGGTCTCCTGGTAGCCGGTCATCCCGGTGTTGAACACCGCTTCGCCGAACGTCTCCCCCACCGCGCCATAGCCCTGACCCCGGAACGCCCGGCCGTCCTCGAGAACGAGCAGAGCGTCCGTCATACCGGGACCCCCGCGGGAGCGAGCGTGGGGGTGCCGCGCAGGAAGGTGGCGAGGACACGGGCGGTCAGCTCACGCCCCGCGAAAGGGGTGTTGCGACTGCGCGTGGCCAGCTGCGTCGGGTCGACGGTCCACCTGCCCGCCGGGTCGATGACCACGACGTTGGCGGGCTCACCTACCGCGAGCGGGCGGCCGTGACCGAGCGCGTCGAGCCGCCCGATCCGGGCCGGTGCCTCCGACATGCGGTCGGCGACCCCGCGCCACGTAAGCAGGCCGGTGGCCACCATCGCCTCGTGCACGACCGACAGCGCCGTCTCGAGACCGGTCATCCCGGGCAGGGCCGCACCCCACTCGGTCTCCTTGTCCTCCAGCGCGTGCGGTGCATGGTCGGTCGCGACGCAGTCGATGGTGCCGTCAGCGAGCCCCTCCCGCAGAGCCTCGACGTCATCGGGTGTACGCAGCGGGGGGTTGACCTTGTAGACCGGGTCGTAGGTGGCGGCCAGCTCGTCGGTGAGCAGCAGGTGGTGAGGAGTCACTTCGGCCGTGACGTCGATCCCACGTGCCTTGGCCAGGCGCAGGATCTCCACCGAACCGCGCGTCGACACGTGACAGATGTGCAGCCGCGAGCGGACGTGTGCGGCCAGAAGCACGTCGCGTGCGATCACCGCCTCCTCCGCAACGCAGGGCCAGCCGGCCAGGCCCAGGCGCGCCGAGTGGATGCCCTCGTGCATCTGCGCCCCCACCGTCAGCCGGGGCTCCTGCGCGTGCTGGGCGATCACGCCGTCGAACGCCTTGACGTACTCGAGCGCCCGGCGCATCAGGGAGGCATCGCTCACACAGTGCCCGTCGTCGGAGAACACCCGCACCCGCGCGGCGCTGTCCGCCATGGTCCCGAGCTCCGCGAGCTGTTCGCCGCGTAGGCCGACCGTGACAGCCCCGACAGGCGCGACATCGCAGTGGCCGGCCAGCCTGCCCAACCGCCAGACCTGTTCGACGACGCCCGCGGTGTCTGCGACCGGGTCGGTGTTGGCCATCGCATGGACGGCCGTGAACCCCCCGCGGGCAGCCGCCTGGGTACCGGTCTCGACAGTCTCCGCGTCCTCCCGGCCTGGTTCGCGCAGGTGCGTGTGGAGGTCGACGAGCCCTGGCAGAAGAACACAACCTTCTATGTTTAACGAGCGGCTGTCCCCCACGGTCAGGCCAGCACCGATCTCGGCGATCCGGCCGTCCTGGAGGCGGACGTCGACGGGGTTGCCCTCCCCGTACAGACGGCAGCCCGCCAACAGCCAGCTCACTGCTCGTCCCCTTCCCCTGTCAGCGGCGCACCGATCGCGGGCTCGCTCGCGCCCAGAAGCAGATAGAGCACGGCCATCCGCACGCTGACCCCGTTCGCGACCTGCTCGACAATCGTGGACCGGATCCCGTCGGCCACCTCCGGGGCGATCTCCATGCCGCGGTTCATCGGCCCCGGGTGCATCACGATCGTGTCGTCGCGCAAGGCAGCGGCGCGGCGGACATCGAGGCCGTAACGGCGCGAGTACTCGCGGCTGCTGGGGAAGTAGGCCGCGTCCATCCGTTCCCGTTGCACGCGGAGCATCATGACGACGTCGCTCTTGGGCAGGACGGTGTCGAGGTCGTAGGACACCTCCGCCGGCCAGGCCTCGACCCCGAGCGGGAGCAGCGTCGGTGGAGCGACCAGCGTGACCTCGGCACCGAGGGTGTGGAGCAGGAGCACGTTGCTGCGGGCCACCCGGCTGTGCAGGACGTCGCCGACGATCGCGACCTTGAGACCTTCCAGCCGGCCCAGCCGGGCCCGCATGGTGAAGGCGTCGAGAAGTGCCTGGGTCGGGTGCTCGTGCGTGCCGTCACCGGCGTTGATGACCGAGCCGCGCACCCATGTGGCCAGGTTGACCGGTGCGCCCGACCAGGAGTGCCGGATGACGACGGCGTCTGCCCCCATCGCCTCCAGGGTGAGGGCGGTGTCCTTGAGCGACTCGCCCTTGCTGACGCTGGACCCCTTGGCCGAGAAGTTGATGACGTCCGCAGACAGGCGCTTGGCCGCCAGCTCGAAGCTGGTGCGCGTCCGCGTCGAGTCCTCGAAAAACAGGTTCACGACTGTCCGGCCCCGCAACGTGGGGAGCTTCTTCACGACAGCACGTTCGGCGACCTGGGCAAGCTCCTCGGCCGTGTCGAGAACGAGCAGTGCGTCCTCCCGGCTGAGGTCGGCAGCCGACAGGAGGTGCCGCTTCACTGCCCCTCCGTCCCCTCAGCACTGCCGTCGGCCGGGCCGAGCAGGACGGCATCCTCACCGTCGTGCTCGGCGAGCAACACGTGGACGGTCTCCTTGAGTGACGTAGGGATGTTCTTGCCGACGTAGTCCGCCCGGATCGGCAGCTCGCGGTGGCCACGGTCAACGAGAACGGCCAGCTGCACCGCCCGCGGCCTGCCCAGGTTGGCCATGGCATCCAGCGCCGCGCGCACACTGCGGCCCGAGAAGAGCACGTCGTCCACCAGAACCACGAGCAGGTCGTCGATGCCACCCGGCGGCAGCTCGGTCTGCTCGAGGGCGCGGGGGCTCTTCAGCCGAAGGTCGTCGCGGTACAAGGTGATGTCGAGGGAACCGGTGGGCAGCACGACGCCCTCGAAGGACAGGACCCGCGCCGCCAGTCGGCGGGCCAGGGTCGCGCCGCGGGTGGGGATGCCCATCAGGACAACGCCCTCGCCGCCGCGGGTCTTCTCCAGGAGCTCGTGCGCCATCCGGTCGACGACGCGGGCGAGCTCCGGGGCGCTGAGGACCGGACGGGCGACGGCGGGATCGCCGGTCACCGGCCGGGGCCGGCTCCGGCCGGGTGGCGCGCTCCGGGCGCGACCGTCATCGGGAACAGCCGTCACCGGCTGGGCCTCCTTCCCCGCCTCACGGGACGGGCTCGATGGAAGACACCGCCGACGGTACCGCACCGTCCCGGCTCGCGCAGATCACGGCGCGTCACGAGGGTTCGCCTTGACCATGCGTGGGCACCCTCCGTACCGTCACGGACGGTGACCTCGCCGCCCCGCGGTGCGGTGACCGATCGTGACAGCTCGTGGCGAGGCTTTGACTCCGGGAGGACATCGGTCACCCCGCACCGGAACATCGGTGCGGCCTCCCGGCCGAGCCAGTGGTGAGACCGGCGCCCCGCAGTGACGACCGTGAGGTATCCCCTCACGCCGCTACCGACGGGAGACACCGCACAATGAACCCCTACACGAAGGCTCTCGGCGCACGACTGCGGGCCATCCGGACCCAGCAGGGCCTGTCGCTGCACGGCGTCGAGGAGAAGTCCGAAGGCCGCTGGAAGGCCGTTGTCGTCGGCTCCTACGAGCGCGGCGACCGTGCCGTGACGGTCCAACGCCTGGCCCAGCTCGCCGACTTCTACGGCGTCCCGGTCGGGGAGCTCCTGCCCGAAAGGCCGGCGGCCCAGGTCGCGGACTCCTCGGCCCGGCTGGTCATCGACCTGGAGCAGCTGTCCAACGTCCCGGCCGAGAAGGCCGCGCCCCTGGCCAGGTACGCGGCGACCATCCAGAGCCAGCGCGGTGACTACAACGGACGGGTCCTGTCGATCCGGCATGAGGATCTGCGCTCGCTCGCCGTGATCTACGACGAGTCCCCGCGGGTGCTGACAGAGGAGCTCGTCGGCTGGGGGGTCCTGTCCGCGGCCAACGCTCAGGCCATCGAAAACCCCTAGACGGCGAGACTGGGCTTGAGGGACAGCAACCGGGCCAGCAAGCCGTTGACGAAGGTCGCGCTTGAGTCGGTGGACAGGCTTCCGACGAGTTCGACGGCCTCGGACACTGCCACCCCGTCAGGGACATCGGGGCACCACAGCAGCTCGAAGGCGCCGATCCGGAGCGCGGCCAGGTCCACCGGTGGCATCCGGTCCAGCGTCCATTCCTCGGCGTAGGTCGCGAGCAGCTCATCGATCCGCGGCAGGTGGGCGGTCACGCCCTCCACGAGCGCGACCGCGTACTCGGGCACCGGCGGGTCGGACTGCGCCAGCCGTAGCCGCAAGGTCTCCAGGGGATCGGCACCCCGCTGGTGAGCCTCATAGAGGACATCGAGCGCGCGCTTGCGGGCCTTGCTGCGCGCTCCCACTAGGAGGTGACGCGACCGAGGTAGCGCCCGTCCCTGGTGTCGACCTTGATCTTCTCGCCAGTGGTGAGGAACAGCGGGACCTGGATCTCCGCGCCCGTCTCCAGGGTCGCGGGCTTGGTTCCTCCGGTGGACCGGTCCCCTTGCAGGCCGGGGTCCGTGTGCGCGACGACAAGCTCGACGCTCGCCGGCAGCTCGACATAGAGTGCAGCGCCTTCGTGCATCGCCACCATGGCGCTCATGTTCTCCAGCAGGTAGTCCTTGACCGTCCCGAGTGTCACCTCCGGGACATAGATCTGGTCGAAGGTGTCAGCGTCCATGAAGACGTAATCCGTGCCCTCCTTGTAAAGGAAGGACATGTCCCGCTTGTCGACCGTGGCGACGTCGACCTTCGTGCCGGCGTTGAAAGTCCGGTCGACAACCTTCCCGGTGAGCACGTTCTTGAGGGTCGTCCGCACGAAGGCGCCGCCCTTGCCGGGCTTGACGTGCTGGAACTCGGTCACCGACCAGAGCCCGTTGTCCAGGCTGAGCACCATGCCGTTCTTGAGGTCGTTCGTGGTCGCCATGAGCGGCGAGTCTACTGAGGGTGGCGCGGGCGGCTCAGGCGCGCGTCGCGAGTGCCCGCAGGGCAGCCCGGTACCCCTCGACACCGAGGCCTGTGATGGTGGCCCGGGCCACCGGGCTGACGACGCTGGTGTGCCGGAACTCCTCGCGGGCGGCGGTCTGGGACAGGTGGACCTCAATCACCTCCGCGACGGCAGCGACCTCGGCGACGGCGTCCCGCACGGCGTACGAGTAGTGCGACCACGCCCCTGGGTTGATGACGACTGCGTTCGCGGCGGCCGCGGCCTCGTGCAGCCACCCCAGCATGGTCGCCTCATCGTCGGTCTGTCGCACGTCGGCGGTGAGGTCCGACTCCGCCGCCACTGCCTCACAGGCAGCCACCAGCTCGCGGTAGCTGCCGGTCCCGTACACCTCTGGCTCGCGCGTGCCCAGGCGGCCCAGGTTGGGTCCGTTGAGGACAAGAACAGTTCGGGTCATCGGGGTCCCCCTGGGTCGACCTGGGCGAAGGCTTCGACAAGCAAGGCGGAGGGCGGGTCTTCAAGCATGGCCGGCCGACCGAGACCGTCGAGGATCACAAAACGGAGCAGGTCCCCGCGGGACTTCTTGTCGATGCGCATGGCCTCATGCACCGGGCCCCAGGCACCCGCGTAGCTCGTGGGCAGGCCCAGCGCAGTGAGCACCGCACGGTGGCGGCCGGCGAGGGAGGCGTCCAGCCGGCCGGCGAGGCGACCGAGCTCAGCGGCGAACACGAGGCCGACGCTGACGGCTTCGCCGTGCCGCCAGGTGAACCCCTCGACACGCTCGATCGCGTGGGCCAGCGTGTGGCCGTAGTTGAGGAACTCGCGCTGGCCCGCCTCGCGCAGGTCCTCGGACACCACCCTCGCCTTGACCGCGACGGCGCGCTCGATGAGCTCAGCGGTGTGCGGGCCGTCGGGCGAGGTGGCGGCCAGCACGTCGCTCTCGAGGAGCTCGAGAATCACGGGATCGTGGGTGAAGCCCACTTTCACCACCTCGGCCAGACCCGCCACGTAGTCCACGGGCGGCAGGGTTTCGAGCGCGTCGAGATCGCACAGCACCGCAGCCGGCGGATGGAAGGAGCCGACGAGGTTCTTCCCCGCCGCCGTGTTGATGCCTGTCTTACCCCCCACCGCAGCGTCCACCATCGCCAGCAGAGTCGTAGGGACGTGGACCACCGATACCCCACGCAGCCAGGTCGCGGCGGCGAAGCCGGCCAGGTCCGTGGTGGCGCCGCCACCCAGGGACACCACCGTGTCCGTACGGGTGAGACCGGCCCGGCCGAACGCCTCCCACACCAGACCCGCCGTGGCCAGTGTCTTTTGCGCCTCCCCGTCGGGGACGGGGACGAGATGGGTCAGCTGGCCGGCCTCGGCCATCAGGGCCGCGAGCGCACCGGCCCGGTCGCCCATCGACGACGGGTGGATGAGCGCGACGCGGGTGCCTGACGTCAGCAGCGGGGCGAGCTCGCCGTCCAGGCCCCGACCGATGACCACGTCATACGGCCGGTCACCAGCGACGGTGACGCGGCGCGGCGCGGCGACGATGCTCATCACCGTGACCGTAGCGGCCTGCGGCCAGCGGCACTGTTCCTAGGGGAGCGCCCGGAATGCGTCGAGCCCCACAGCCGATCCGCGCGAGGCAGCCTGGTGAAGGCCGACACCGCGGAACTGCACGCGGTGCAGACCCCGGCCCAGCCCGTAGAAACGGCCGATGACGACCCCGCACCCGCTGTAGGAGCGGTAGGTGTCCACCCGGGCCCGCCGGGTCCCGTCGATGTAGAGGTCGACGATCCCGTTGCCAGGTCCGGCGCAGGCACCCACGATCACGCCGCTGCCGAAGAAGGAGGCCGTGGCCGACGTCTGCGCGCCCGGAGTCGGCAGGCCACGGTGGTAGCCACCACCCAAGGCGTTGCTGGAGAACCGGGCGGCCCAGTTCCCCGCGTACACGATGCCGGGCGACGGGTCGTCGAGGGTCAACCCGACCGTCGCCACCGACCCACTCGGCACAGCCGAGTGACCGACCAGGTCCTTGATGGCCGGGCTCAACGTCAGCTGGTAGCTGCCGCCCGCGGCCA
>JALYIZ010000041.1 GCA_030775505.1 Actinomycetota bacterium
GACCAGGACCAGGAACGCCGCCAGCGTCCCTGGGAGGTAGTGGCCGGCCGGGACTCCGCCTACGCCGACCGCGACGGAGAACGACGCGAAGCCGGTGGCGACAAGACGGCCGGCGCGCCCCAGGCGTTCCAGGGACAGGGCAAGGAGCGCCGCGACGCCGGCGATCGCCAGCTCCAGGGCGAACCAGCGTCCTCGGTCGGCCGTCACGGGCAGGTAGGCGAAGGCGGTCGTGAGGACTGCCTGGACCACCAGGGTGGTGCGGATCCACTCCCCGTCGGGCGACACGTGACGCCCATCGACCGGACTGGGCGGGGACTTGAACACGGCCCGGCAGGTGGCGAGCGCCCCGCGTCGAAGTCCTCCGGAGGCATCCGACGCCGCCCCGTGACCCCGTCCCCTGACCCAGCCAGGAGCACCGTGAAGCGCGCCACCAGCTTGTTCACCCTCGCCGCCCTCTGTGGCACCGTCCTCGCGGCGGCCGCCACGCACGCCGCACCAGCCGCTGGGAGCAGTGCGGCCGAACGGGCGCTTGGGGCACCGGTCGGCGTGTTCGCCGCCTACCACGGCACGGTGGTGACGAAGAACACCACGGCGACGGTCCCGGCGAACCGGCCCGTGAGCTACCACGGCCCGAAGCTGGTCCTCGCACAGTCCTACGTCGGACGCAAGGCGGCCGAGCCGACGCTCGGTGTCGACCGCTCCGGAACGATCTTCACGGTGGCCTCGGCGTTCGATGCCATTCCCGGCAACCCGCCCAAGAATGAGCCCAAAACGCTGGTCGAGCGCTCCACGGACGGGGGCCGGACGTTCACCGCCATCTCCCCCACGGCGGCCGGCGTCGCGGGTACGCACCCCAACTCCCTGGACCCCTACATCTACGTGGACCCGAAGCTGGGCCGCGTCTTCGACATCGACCTCGAGCTCGCCGGGTCGGTCATCTCCTACTCAGACGACAAGGGCAAGACCTGGACAAGCAGTGCGCTGACCAGCGCGTTCGGGGCGAACGACCACCAGACCCTGGTGTCCGGAGTCGTGCCGGAGGGCTCCCCGCTATCCACCCTGGATCCCGCCTACCCACGGATCGTCTACTACTGCGTCAACCAGATCGATGCCGGTGCCTGTGCTCGCAGCCTCGACGGCGGTCGCACCTTCCTGCAGGCCAACCAGACCGGTTACACGACGGCGAGCCCCACGTCCCCCCAGCTGGTGTGCGGCGAGTTGCACGGACATGCGGTCACCGACCGGCAGGGCCGGTTGTTCATCCCCCGGGGCTACTGCCAGCAGCCCTACATCGCGATCTCCTCTGACGCGGGCACGACCTTCCACGACGTGCTGGTGACTGACAAGGTCGGCGTGTCCGGCCAGCAGTCCTCCGTGGCCGTGGACGGCTCGGGCAACCTCTACTACACGTGGCAGGACAACCTGCACCAGCTCCCCTACCTGTCTGTGTCGCGTGACCATGGGGAGACCTGGAGTGCACCGTTGATGATCGCCCCGCCAGGCGTTCACGAGACCAACTTCCCGACGATCGACGTGGGCGATCCCGGCAAGATCGCGATCATGTTCCCGGGCACGACCGCCGTCGGTGCCAACCCCAACGTCCCGGACAACAAGGACAAGACCCGGCCCTGGAACAGCTACGTGGTCATGTCCACCGACGCGCTGTCAGCGCACCCGCTGTTCCTGTCCAACATCAGCAACCCCAGGTACGACCCTGTCGCACGCGGAGACTGCAACGGCCGCTGTGGCCGGATGTACGACTTCCTCGACATCGTGTCTGCGCCCGGTGACCAGGGACGCGTCTTCGCCTCCGCGGTCGACACCTGCACCGCCTACCTGTCCTGCAACTCCAAGCGCCTGCCCGGCAACAACGACAGCGGCGACATCGTGCAGGAGGAGACCGCGCACGACTACGGCGTCTCCGCCGATATGCAGGAGGTCATCCTCCGCGAGGTGAGCGGGCCGGCCCTGCGGGGCCCAGCGAAGTTCATCACGCACGACAGCCCTCGACGCAGCTAGGGCGCCCGAACAGGGCGGGTCTCTCAGGCCAGCCGCGTGACCGCGACGCTGACCGACAGTTCCTGCTTGCCTCCGCCGGAGTAGATGCCTTTGAAGGGCGGGACATCGGCGTAGTCGCGACCGCGCGCGACGACGACGTGGCGGGAGCCGGCCGACACGCCGTTCGTCGGGTCGATGGCGTACCAGTCACCGAGCCAGACTTCGATCCAGGCATGGCTCTCGCCGAGCACCGACTCACCGACGGGCGCGTCCCGTAGCGGGTGCAGGTAGCCCGACACGTAGCGGGCGGGGACCCCGGCGCGCCGCAGCAGGGCTATGGAGACGTGCGCGATGTCCTGGCAGACGCCTTCCCCGATCCGCCACGCCTCGGTGGCCGACGTCTGCACCCCGGTCGCGCCGGGGCGGTAGGCAACCCGCTCCCTCACCAGGTCACAGACGGCCCGCACGGTGCTCGCCGGCGTGGCCAGCCGGGCCGCCGTGTCAGCGGCCTCGGCCATCGGCTCGTCGAGGTAGGTACGCGCTCCCACACCCAGCCATTCGACGTGGGTGTCGCGCACAGCAGGGTTCCGCAGTACCGACCAGTCCGGCCCGTCCGTGGGCAGGGGCAATTCGGTGGCCGTGTTGACGACCGAGGTGGACCGCACCTCCAGGGCGCGGTGGGCGGTATGGACGTCGAAAGCGATGACCAGCGTGCCCCAGCAGTCCCAGTACCGGTACTGCGGCGCAGCCGGCGAGGTCTCCAGCTTCGACTCCAGCGTCAGCTGAAGGCGGTCGGTCTGTGGAAGGAGCCGCACCTCGTTGTACGAGGCGACCACGGGCTTTGCATAGGCATAGCGCGTCGCGTGCTCGACCCGAAGGCGCCAGCTCACCGTGCACCCCTCCGGTCCGCATCGGCAGCCCAGGTCAGGGCGGGACCCGCCGCGAAATACCTCTCTCCGACGGCACTGCCGACCTCGGAGCAGGTGCGCTGCAGGGCGTCGAGGACATCGGGGAGGTCGGCGATCAGCTCGGTCGAGGACCGGAACTCCAGGTCTGTGCGGGCCCGCCCCAGCAGTCGGCGAGCGGCGTCGTCCACCCCAGTCCGGCCCACTGCCGGGTCGATCTCCGTCAGGCACTTCTCGGCCAGGGCCAGCGCCGAGTAGACCGATCGGGGAAAGAGCCGGTCGAGCAGCAGGAAGGCGACCACCCGGTCGGGCTCCACCCCCACCCGGTGCGCCCGGAGGTAGGCCTCGTGGCCGCTGCACGAGCGCAACAGGCGCACCCACCCGGTGCGGGCACCGCCGTAGGCGAGAGAGGCCCACAGCAGGCGCGCCGTCATGTCGACCCGCTCCAGCGAGCGGCCGAGCACGAGGAAGCGCCAGCCGTCGTCGCGCGGCATCGTCCCGTCCAGCAGGCCGCCGACAATCGCGGCTCGTTCGCGCACGTAGGCAAAGAAGCCGTGCGGACCGTGCCGCCTCGCGGCGCCCACCTGGGCGTCCAGAGCGTGAAAGGTCCCGTTGAGGCACTCCCACAACTCGCTCGACAGCGCCTCCCGCACTCCCCGGGCGCTGTCCCGAGCAGCCGCGAGGGCTCCCACGATGCTCGTCGTGTCCTCGCGGAAGAAGGCCAGCCGCTCGGTCGTGAGCCGCCCGCCGATCGGTCCTTTCGGGACCTGCACACCCATGATCATGAAGAGGTCCCGGCAGGCTTGCGGCTCGTCCACCCAGGGCTCTTCGAGCAAGCCGTGAACATGGACATCCAACAGACGGGCGGTGTCCTCGGCGCGCTCGACGTAGCGGCCCGTCCAGTAGAGCGCCTCCGCGACGCGACTCAGCATGGCTGCCCTCTCACTGCTGGGCTCCGCCCGGGAACGGGCCGACGTTGAGCTCGTGACGGTCCGTGGGCGAGGTCAGCCGCATGAAGTCGTGGGCGACGTCGCTGGGCCCCTCGTCCTCGGCCAGCACCCACGTGTCCTTGCTGCCCCCGCCCTGGCTGCTGTTGACCACCAGGCTGCCCTCGGGGAGCGCCACCCTGGTCAGGCCACCGGGCAGGACCCAGACCTTGTCGCCGTCATTGACCGCGAAGGGCCGCAGGTCGATATGGCGGGGTACCAGTCGATCCCCCACGTGCGTCGGGCTCGTGGACAGTCGGATGACCCGTTGAGCCACCCAGCCGCGCGGGTTGGCGCGCACCTGCTCCGCCAGAACAGCGAGCTCCTCGTCGCTGGCCTGGGGTCCGATGACCAGCCCCTTTCCGCCAGAGCCGTCAACGGGCTTGAGTACGAGCTCGTCGAGCCGGTCGAGCACCCACTCGAGCACGTCCGGCTCCTCGGGCCGGAACGTGTCGACGTTGCGGAGCACGGGGGCTTCGCCCAGGTAGTAGCGAATCAACTCCGGTAGCCACGTGTAGACAAGCTTGTCGTCGGCGACCCCGTTGCCAACCGCGTTCGCGATCGTGACGCGGCCGGCACGCGCCGCGTTGAGTAGCCCTGGACACCCGACCAGGCTGCCGGGCATGAAGTGGACCGGGTCGAGGAAGTCGTCGTCGATGCGCCGGTACACGACATCCACCCGTCGGTCTCCTCCGGTGGTGCGCATGGTCACGATGCCGTTGCGGCAGGTCAGGTCCCGGCCCTCGACGAGCTCGACGCCCATCAGCCGGGCAAGCAGTGAGTGCTCGAAGTAGGCGGAGTTCCAGACTCCCGGCGTCAGCAGCACGACCGTTGGCTCGCTGACACCGTCCGGGGCCGCCGCGCGTAGAGCAGCGAGCAACCGGGCCGGGTACTCGCTGACCGGACGCACGCGGTGGGTGGCGAACAGCTCCGGGAACACGCGAGCCATCGCCCGACGGTTCTCCACCACGTAGCTGACGCCTGAGGGGGTGCGCACGTTGTCCTCGAGAACCCGGAACTCCCCCTTCTCGTCCCGGACCAGGTCGATACCGGACACGTGGACGCGCACGCCGTTCGGAGGGGCGAAGCCGACGGCCTCCCGGCAGTAGCCGGCGCAGGTCGACACGACGCGCCGCGGCAGGACGGCGTCCTCGAGCACCTGCTGCTTGCCGTAGATGTCGGCGAGGAACATCTCAAGCGCCTTGACGCGCTGGGCGACGCCACGCTCGACCACAGCCCATTCGTCGGCCGCGACGATCCGTGGGACCAGGTCGAGCGGGAAGGGTCTCTCCTCCCCGGACAGGCTGAACGTGACGCCCTGGTCGCGGAACGCCCTCGCCAGGGCACCGGACCGTCCCGTCAGGTCCTCCGAGGAAAGCCCCCCCAGGGAGGCATGGAGAGCGGCACTGGGCGGCCGGGGGGTGCGGTCCGGTGTGAACATCTCGTCCCAGGCGTCGGCCGCCGTCGTTCCCGTCCGGTAGCCGTCGAAGAGGTCGCCCACGTGACGAAACTAGTCACCAGCGGTGTCGTTGGTGTTTCGCGATGGTGACGGCGCTGTGGGGTCAAGCGTCGCGGGCCGCTCCAGCAGGGTGAGGTCAGGCGGGGCGAAACCGAGCTTGGCGTACAGGCCGTGACCGTCCCGGGTATGCAGCAACCAGCGGAAGCGGGCTCCCGGCCCCTCCTCGACCATCCGGCGCACCACGGCGAGCCCGAGGCCGCGACCGCGATGGTCGGGGAGCACGAAGACGTCCGCCAGGTAGGCGAGGGCGACGCCGTCCGAGATCGCCCGAGCGAATCCGACCATTCCCCACTCGGTGTGATAGGCCCCCACTACGCGCCATGCGGTCGCCACCTGTCGGCGCACCACGGACTCCTCGCGCCATCGCCCCCAGTAGGCCGAGGTGGACAGGAAGTTCCACACCGCGTCGACATCGACCCGTCCGGGGTCGTCGTCGAGTTCGTAGGAAGGCACGTCGTGAGGATCGCACTGAGGCCGACAAGGCGGCGACAACCTCCCGGCGTCAGCAGGTCATGGTTCCGTTGACGGTGACGGCCGCGGTTCCTGACGTCGAGGACAGCTTGGCGCCGGTGAACCTGGCCGCTGTCGGGGTCACCACCACGCTCCCGACCTTCTGGAACAGGTAGTACTTCGATCCGATCGTCGCCTGCGCACTGCCCCCCTGCTCGTCCGTGGCGGTCAGACGCAGGGCCACTCCCGTCGTCGTCTGCGCCTGAAGGTCGACCGTCTGCGCTGCGCCAATCTTGAAGCAGCGCGGAACGCCGCTGGCCGTCAGGGACACATCGCCTGTGAAGACCAGGTGGGAGTTGCCCGAGCCGCCCGCGGGCGTCACGGCGGCAGTCGGCGCGCCGGTCGCGGGTGCCGCTGAAGCGGGAGTGGACGGGGCTGGAGCGGCCGTCGTCGCGCGGGCCACGGGTCCAGGCGACGAGGAGCTGCAGGCGGTCGCCGCTGCAAGCGCGGAGCAGGTGGCAAGCACACGGATGGGCGTCAATGGTCCCCCTCGGCAGGCCCGATCCCCCTGACCGGGCAAGATCGTCGGACCCTACCGCTCGCCGAGCCCCGGCGCCGCGTGGCATCGTCGAGCAGGTGACCCACCTGGAGGCAGATGTGGGGACTGCGGTCGGCCCGCGGCCTACCGCGCCTCGCCATCACGTGCGTCGCCTGCCTAGCCGGCGCCGTCTCCTCGGCTGGACGGTCCTTCTCGCGGCAACGGCACTGACGGTGCGCGTCCTGCTCAACAGCCAGGACGAGCTGCTCGCAGCCGCCGACAACCTGAGCTCGGTCCAGCCCGGCTGGCTAGTCCTGGCCGTCGCTTTCGAGGGCCTGGCCTACGTCTGTTACGGCGCCGCGCAACGTCTGCTGTTCCGGCGGGGCGGCGCGGACGTAGGACTGGCCCCGATGACAGCCATCTCGGTCGTAGGTCAGGCGGCAGGCAACTGCTTGCCAGGCGGACTCGCCCTGACCGCTGTGGTCATGTATCGGCAGCTGCGCCGTCGGGGCGTCGAGGACGTGCTCACCGGCTGGGTGCTCACGGTCATGTCCGTCCTGTTCATGGCAGCGCTCGCGCTGGTCGCGATCGTGGCGATCCAGATCGCCGGACCCAACACCCCCGTTCCCGGCCTGCGCACCGCAAGTCTGAGCGTCGTGGGCCTTGTCGTCCTCGCCGCCCTCGGCGGCAGGCTCCTCCGCGGACACGCCTCCTGGGGTCGCTGGGGGTTGCTCGTCCTGTCCCTCGTCGGGCGCCTCCCGATACTGCGCGACTGGCTGAACCGGCGGGACGTCGACCTCTCCTTCAGCGCGCGGGCTCTGGCGGCCCGGCTCGGGACGGTGCGCCTGGGCTGGCGGGCCCTCCTGGTGGCGACCGGCTTGCTGATGCTGTCGTGGCTGGCCGACGCGCTCGTCCTTGGCTTGGCCTTTACCGCCCTGGGCACCACTCCTCCGCTACGCGGACTGCTGCTCGCTTACTGCGCTGGTCAGCTCGCGGCGGCTCTGCCGATCACGCCAGGCGGGCTCGGTGTCGTCGAAGGCAGCCTCACGTTGGCCCTCGTCGCGTTCGGCGGAGCAGAGGCGGGGACACTGTCGGCCGTTCTGCTGTACCGCCTGGTCAGCTTCTGGGCGATCCTGCCTGCCGGTGCCGGCTGTTGGGTCGGATTGCATCGGACTGCGCGTTCGGCGACGACCAAGGAGGGCTCGCCGTGAAGCGACTCACGGCCGGACTCATGCTCTCGGGCGTCCTGGTCTCGGCCTGCAGCGGGCCGCGGTCGGGTACCTCGGTGGTCAACAACCTCGGCGGCTGCGCGGGGAGCATTCCCGCCGCCCGGGCGGCTGTGCACGGGCGCGGGACGCTGGTCGTCGTACAACGGCTGAGCCGGTCCCGCGCCGACCACCTCTCACTCGAGGTCGGCGGACCTCTGCCGGTGCCGGCTCCGACGCCTGGGCAGCCACGGTCGACGCCGACGCCCACCGGGGCAGCCCGGCCGGCGGCTGTCCCGACCGGTCCTCGCCTTGGAGCGCATCCGCCTAGCCCTCGCCGCTCCCGGTCGACCCGTCCCACATCGGCGCGACCGAAGCCGAGCCGCGACTGCGTCATCGTTTGGCGAGGGCCCTACTCGGCCGATGCGGTGGCAGCCCACCTCGGGAACCGGTCGGGAACCTTCGCGCTTGTCTTCGTGACCGTCCGGCATCCCCGCGTCCTCAGGCTCCTGCTCACCGACCGGTTGCCGAAGGACCTTCACGGCTGAGCGGGTCAGCCAGCCGTCATGTACCCCAAGGCATCGATGATCAGGTGGAGTGACCCTGCGCTGGCCGAGGCGACCAGAGCGCCTGACTGGAGCCGGGCCACCAACAGGTTGGGCACGGCCTCACCGGGCAACAGGTTGAGCACGGAGGTGCGCTGGCTGGGACGCTGGCCCGAAGGGAACACGGAGAGGTCCGCCGGCGCGCTCGCGTCGAGCCCGGTCGCGTTGACGACGACAGCCGTGGCGTCGGCGGGTATCCCGTCACGCCCCGCCAGGGTCAGCGGGGTGTCGGCGGACGAGGTCACCGTGGCACGGTCCACGACGCGCACCGGAGTCATCGGCACGAACCTGTCACCGGTGCCGGAGAAGTAGCCCGCCACGTCGATGATGGCGCGGACCGACCCGTGCGAGACCGACAGCGAAACACTGCCGTCGCTGCCGAGCGTCGCATTGACGGCCACGGCGGCCGTCTGTCCGCGTACGAGGTTGGTGTTGCTGGTGCGCTCGGCGGGGGCGGCCGCCGTCGGGAAGACCTGGACATCGGCCGGACCCTGGGACCCGAGGACAGTGAGGTTCAGTACGACAGCGACAACGTCAGGGCGGTTGGGAACACCCCCCATCCCGCGCAAGGGAACCCGACGGTCCGCGCCCGCGCTGACGTCCATGCCGCTCTGCCCGGTGTCGAGTACCCGAGCAGGAGGCAGCGAGGTGTAGCGCAGACCCGATTGGTTGCTGCTGTCGCCGTACCAGCCCACCACGTCCAGGGCGACGTCTGCCCGGCCGCCCTCGACGGACAGGGCGACCTGGCCGTTGGACCCGATCGGCACGGTGACGAGGTTGGCGACCGTACGTCCCACCGGCCAGTTCAGGTTCGACGTACGGCCAGCGGGCGGAGAGCCGCTGGGATAGACCTCGAGGTCTCCGGCCTGTTGAGGAAGGGGCACCACAGCGGCGAGGACAACCGAGCTCACCCCCGCCGTCGGCACACCACCAAGCCCGAGAACGGGTACGTCGCGGTCGCTGCCGGGTTGGACGGGGCCGGCACCCTGGCGGGTGTCGAGGATCCGGTGCGGCACGAGGGGGTGGTACAGACCACTGGTGCCGCTGCCAGGGTTGGAGGTGACGGTCAGCGTGGCCGACGAACTCGTGTCAGAAGCAAGGGAGTTGGCGAAAACGGCACGATATTGGTTCCCGGACATCCCGGCCGTGGCGGCGATGGTCAGCGTCGACGCAGTCGCGCCCGCGATGTCGCTGAAGGAGGCTCCCCCGTCCGTCGACTGCTGCCAGTGGACGGTGGGGGAAGGCGTCCCGGACGCGTCTGACGTGAACTGCGCCGACGTCCCGCTGGCCACGGTCTCGTCGGCCGGTTGGCCCGTGACCAAGGGTGCGCCCGCGACCTGACTTGCGTGCGTCAGGAACTGGCGAGCCTCCCGCGAGTCCACCCGAAGATCCTGGTCAGCCGAGCACGTGCCCTGGTCGGTGAGGGCAACGACGGTATCCGTGCCAGGGATGAGGTCGGGTGCCCCGGAATCTCCGTCACACGTGTTGCCGCTACCCGGTTTCAGGTACAGCCACGAACCGTCGTGCCGGGTGACCGCCTCGGTCGCCACGCGACGTTGTCCTGGGTGCGGCTGGCCAGTTCCCACCACGGTGAGCGAGGTGTCCGGCGACGCATCCTCCTGACCGGGCGCCGCGAGTGTCGCCGGCGCAAGCGCTGGTGGGGCGTCCAGCACGATGGCAGCCAGGTCGTGCTGCTGCGACACCGTCGGGTCGTAGCCGTCCGACACCACGTAGGTTCCGCCATAAAAGGGTCCACTCGGGGAGAACGTGTCGCCGAACTGGACCTGCCAACCGTTTCCTGTGCGCGATCCGCCCGCACTGAACACGCAGTGGGCGGTCGTGAGCACCTCCATGGCGCCGTTGTCGGCCCGGAGCAGGACACCTGTGCAGCTGGGTCCGGTGGCCGCCGGACCGATCAGCATGGCCACGTACGGGTGCGCACCCGCATCGGGACTACCGCCGGTAACGGCCCCGGCCGTCCGAGTCATCGTGAGGGTCAACGCGAGCGCGACGAGAGCACCGACGCGCGCCCGGCCGGTCCCGTCCACCTTGAGCAATCTAGGCGACCGGGTGGGCCTCCCGCCACGCGGCCCCGTCGGCCGGGTTCACCACGTTACGCGCCCACGCGTCTGCCTGCGGACAGCTCACCGCCCTGGCGACCTCCGTTCGGTCGGCCGTGATCAGCAGATTCCGCGCGGGCGTAGGACACCACCCACTCGCCCAACTCGAGACGGGCGCCGGAGTGCAGCTCCGCGCAGTCGACCGGGCGGCCATGCAGTCGGGTTCCGCCCGGCGCCGCAAGGTTCACCACGACGTAATCGTCGCCCTCGGTTCGGCGGATCTCCGCATGGAAGGCGGCCAGCCCCGGCAGGCAGAGCTCGTTGTCAGGGTGACTGCCGATCCTCGTCGTTCCCTGGGGCAGAACGAAGACCTCGCGCCACGCGCCCTCGGAGGCGCGGTGTGCGCCTAGGGAGAACAGCAGCCGCGGGTTGCCTCCGCCACTCGGGTCATGGGTGGTGGTCACAGTCATCGAACACTCCGCTCATCGGTCCACCTGCGTTCGGCTGCCGACCTCTCGCGGTTCAGCCCGGCGTGAGCCAAGTCACTCCTGGACCGGGCGACCCGGCGTTTCCCGTCCGTGGACTTCCGGGCACACATGGGCAAGCAGCAAGGTCCCCACGAGCAGGGAAGCACCCGTGACGCGCCGCCAGTTCTCGTTGTTGCTGACAGCGGGTGCCGTACTCCTCGCCGGCACGGGCGCAATCGTCTTCGGTCCCGCTCGGGGGGCCCGCAACGACATCAGCCACGTCCGCGCCGACCTGCGCTCCGCCCGCACCGGTATCGACGCGACCCTCGCTGCAGCGATCGACCAACTCCGTCTGGCGGAGCAGTCGCTGGCCATCCAGCAACAGGGCCTGTCCATCGCGCGCGACGCGCAGCGCGCCGCCAACCGGGGCGCCGACGACACCGCGGCGATCAGGGCCCAGACGGCCAGCGTCCTGAGCATGGTGCGGGAGGTCCTGGCCGCCCTCGGTCCGCTGAGCGACCTCAGCGGCAAGATCGACGCGGTGGTGCGCGATGCGGACGCCGCCGTCTCACTGGCTCGCGCGGCCCTGCGCGTCGCTGAGGAGACCCTGGCCACAGGCCAGGCCTCACTCGCCGTTGCCCGGGCGACGCTCGACGAGGTGCGCCAGTCTCGGTTGCTTCAACAGCAGCTCCTCGACGTTGCGCGGCAGACGCTGCAGCAGACCCGGGAGATCAACCGCAAGATTCCAGGAGTGCCGGTCTTCGGCCCGTCGCCGGCACCGAACCCCCGTTCGTCACCTCTCTGAGAAGTCGGCGGGCCGGCTGGCACGATGCCACCATGACCGTCGACCCCCCCCATCGCCCGACTGCTCGACCTGATGCAGGCGAGCGGAGTCCCGTCCATGACCCAGGCGACGCCCGAGAGGGCCCGCGAGATGTTCCGAGGGATGACCTTCGGCATCCGCGACCCTGCGACCCTGCCTCAGGTCGGGTCGATCACCGACGCCACCGTGTCCGGCCCGGAGGGGGGCATCCCTGTTCGCATCTACCGTCCCGAGGCGACGGGTCCCCTTCCCACGCTGCTGTTCTTCCACGGCGGCGGCTTCGTGATCGGAGATCTCGACACGCACGACGACCATGCTCGGCTGATCTGCCGCGATGCCGGGACCGTGGTGGTGTCGGTCGACTATCGCCTCGCCCCTGAGCACCCGTTTCCGGCAGGACTGCTGGACTGCCTCGAGGTCACCCGGTGGGCGGCCGACAGCATCGGCGACCTCGGAGGTGATCCCTCACGGCTCGCGGTGGGCGGTGACAGCGCCGGCGGAAACCTTGCGGCGTCCGTGGCGCTGCACTGTCGGGACGAGGGTCCGGAACTCGCCGGCCAGGTCTTGCTGTACCCGACGGTGGACTTCCGCGACGACGCAGACCTGCACCCCTCACGCGCCGCGAACGCTGAGGGCTACTTTCTCACCGAAGAAGACATGCGCTGGTTCGGCTCGCACTACTTGCCGGGCGGCGTGGGCGTTCACGACCCGCGTGCGTCAGTCCTGCTGGCCGAGGACCTCAGCGGTCTGCCACCTGCCGTCGTCGCCGTAGCCGGATACGACCCCTTGCACGACGAGGGAACCGCCTACGCCGAGGCGCTGCGCGCGGCCGGAGTTCCGGTTGTGCTCCGGCGGTATCCCGCCCTTGTTCACGGCTTCTTCGGCATGGGCACCTTCTCCCCCGCGGCGGCCGAAGCTGTGGCGGAAGTCTGCGCCGACGCGCAACGCCTTCTTCAGGCTGGTTCGCGGCAGATCTCGTAATCCGGACTCCTCATTGCCAGCAGGCCGGGATGGGGTGGGGGTCGATGGCGCACTGCGGAGCCGTGAGCTCTCGCCCGCGGACCCAGACGGTGAGAGCATGACTGCACCTCGGCCGAACTGGAGTGCAGGCATGCGACAGATTTCTGGGATCAACGTCCGACGTCTTGGGACCGTCGTTGCGCTGACACTCGTCGGCTCCTCGATCACCACGGGAATGTCGATGGGCTCGATTCCCGCAGGGGATGGCACGTTCTCTGGTTGCTACGGCCAGCGAACAGAGGTCGTCAGCCTGGCCACTCCCGTCCGGGTCCTGGACACCCGAAACGGGACAGGCGGCTACACCGGAGCTTTCGCCAACAGCAGCACCCACACCATCTCACTGCCCGGTGCGCCGGCCGGCGCTCTCATGGTCGTGGGCAACGTGACCGTGACCGGTCCGATCCATAGCGGTTTCGTGACGCTCTGGCCCTCCGGCTCCCAGCCGGCCACCTCGAGCCTGAACTATGCGGCCGGTCAGACCGTCGCCAACGGCGTACAGGTCGCCATCAGCGCCGGCACGATGCAGGCCTTCGTGAGTAACGCCACGCAGCTCATCTTCGACGTGTCCGGCTATGTGTTGCCCGTGTCCAACGTGGTGCACCTGATCGACAGCACGCAGTCGTGCCAAGCGGGCGAGACAGCAGCCGCCTGGAAACAGGTACCGGCCTTCGTGGCGCAGTTCGGCGCCGGCAACATCCCCGACGGAAATCAGGGAAGCTCGGGATCG
>JALYIZ010000042.1 GCA_030775505.1 Actinomycetota bacterium
GATCAGGCGACCGGCTCCCTGCGCCAACAGCACGGCGGCGGGCGGCAGCGTCACCGTCATGAAACCGGCCGGACCGGCCGCGGCGAGCCGGGCGCGCAGGAGCGGGTCGTCGACGTGCGGGAAGGGCAGCCGGTCGATGATGACGAGCTGACATGCCGAGCCGGGGGTGTCCACGCCCTGCCAGAACGAGCGCGTCCCGAACAGGCAGGCCCGCGCGTCGGAGGCGAACCGGTGCTGTAGGGCGCCGGGCGAGTCCTCCCCCTGGAGCAGGACCGGCAGGTCGAGGGCGGTCCGGACCGCCTCGGCACACCGCACCGCCGCGGCCGTGGAGCTGAACAGTGCGAGGGTGCGGCCTCCAGCGGCGGCGACCAGCTCGACAACCGCCGCATCGACGGCAGCTGCCCAGGCGACCGGGAACCGGCCGGGATCGGGCAGGTCGTCAGCGACCCACAGCTGGGCCTGGGTGGAGTACGAGAACGGACTGCCCACGTCGATTCCCCGCCAGCGTGGCGGAGGCGGATCGTCGTCCTCGGGCTCCAGTCCCACCAGGCCGAGCTGGGCGGCCAGGTGGTCGAACGACCCGCCCAGCGTCAGGGTCGCCGAGGTGGCGACCACCGTGGTCTCGCCGAACAAGCGGCTGGCCAAGGAGCGCCCCACGGACAGGGGCGAGACCCGAAGGGCCAGCGTGGCCCCTGAGGCCGTGGCGTACACGGCCGAGGCCGTCCGTGGCTCCCTGAGCTCACGGGCCGCTTCGGCGACCTCGTTGAGTCCGACCTTGGCCCGTTCCCGCTTGGCCAGCTCGATCTCGTCGCCGGAGCTGTCGCCCCCCACACCGGACGCGGCCGCCGCGCACGAGCTCTCGATGAGGGCGAGCAGGTCGGCGGCGCCAGCGGGCAGCTGAGGGATCCAGCCCGGCACCATCGACCCCAGCAGGCCTTCCGCGGCGTCTGCCGCGTCATCGAGCCTGGCCTTCATGGCGTCGTCCAGGTAGCCGCCGGCAGCGGCCGCGGCCCGCCGCAGCGCGCCGGCGGACAGCTCGTGGGTGAGGGCATCCGTGGCCGAGGCCACGAACTCGTGCGCTTCGTCGAGGATCACCGCGGCACGCTCGGGGAGCACGGAGGCACCCGTGAACGTGTCGAGCGCCAGAAGCGCGTGGTTGGCGACCACGATGTCCGCGTCGCGCGCGGCCTCACGGGCCTTCTCCGAGAAGCAGTCGACCCGGTCGGGACAGCGGGTTCCCAGACATTCCCGGGCGCTGACCGACACCTGGCGCCAGGCACGTTCGCCAACAGGGAATGGGACCTCGTCCCGGTCGCCGCTGTCAGTTCCGAGAGCCCACTCACGCAGCGCGACCACCTGACGCCCGAGGTCCGAGCTGGGGCCCTCGAACAGCGCCTCGGGTTCTGCCGCCCGGGCACCCGGGCCGTCGTGGAGCTGCTGGAGGCAGACATAGTTGCTTCGACCCTTGGCCAGCGCGAACGTCGGTGTGGCACCCAGCGCGGGCGTCAGTGCTGCCACGAGGCGCGGCAGGTCCTTGTCCACCAGCTGGGCCTGCAGCGCCTTGGTGGCGGTCGCCACGACGACCCGACCGCCTGACGCCAACGCAGGCACCAGGTAGGCCAGCGACTTGCCGGTACCCGTACCTGCCTGAACCAGCAGGTGCTCACCGGAGCGCAGGGCCCGGTCGACCGCCACCGCCATCGTCCGCTGACCCGGACGGTCGACCGAGCCGGGTACCGCAGCGAGGGCCGCGTCGAGAAGCGTCAGGACGCGGTCGGCAAACCCGCCGCCCGGCTGGTCCCCGTTCGCGGTCAGGACAGCGAGCTCAGTCGTTGAGGATGCTGCCCAGGGCGGCGCCCAGGACCCCACCCGTCGCCATGCCGCCGAGCCCGCCACCGCGGCCTGCGGACGCACCAGCCACCGCGGCACCGGCCTCGCCACTGAAGTACCCCGACTGGATGCCCACGCGTCCCGGGCCGGTGAACCGGTTCCAGATCAAGTTCCCGCCGCCGGAGAACATGCCGGTCTTCAGGCCGAAGACCTGCTGGGTGTAGCCGACGCTCTTGTCCCGGTACAGCCAGGCGCCAGGCTCGACATCGATCACCTCGCCCGGCTGCAGGACGAACTCCTGCGCGTTGCCGTGCGCGTGCAGGAACACCATGCCGCCCCCCGGCAGACCGGTGAAGCGGTCGATGAAGAAGCCCTGGCTTCCGAACAGCATGCTGCCGACGCCGCCGGCCCGCTCGAAGGTGTAGTCGGCGTTGGCCGAGCACAGGAACGCGTGTTCTCGGGCGAGGATCTCCTGGCCCGGGGCCAGGGGCAGCTGGACCAACTGGCCCGGGGTGTCGCGGGACAGTGCGAACTCACCCCGCCCTGTCGCCTGGGTGAAGAAGATCGGCATTCCCGCGATCATGCGCTTGAGCGACTTGCCGATGCCCCCGAGTTTGGCGATCGTGATGTCGATCTGTGGCTGCTTCCACAGCAGCACGTGGTGCTCGTGCAGGATCGGCACTTCACCGCTGAGCGACATGTGCAGCGCCGGCACCAGCTCGCCCTCGATGCGGAAGGCCAGGCCAGGACCTGTTCCGTCCGGGATGCGGGTGGGGAGCGAGACGGGTGAGGCCACGGTGGTTCCTTCCGGGACGGGACCGCCGGATCATCGGCGGCCCCGCCACCGTATCGCCGTAGGTCAGTTCACCCGGCCGACGGAGTAGCCGTCCCCGCCGAAGTAGGCGATCGGCTCGAGCCGAACGACGTCCCCGCTGTGCGGGGCGTTCCAGATCTGGCCGTTGCCGGCGTAGATGCCGACGTGGCCGATCGAGCCGCCCGAGTGGATGAAGATCAGGTCACCGGGCTGCTGGGATCCGACCGCGATCGGCATGACCGAGCCGGCTTGAGCGGCCGCGTTGTGCGGCAGTGAGCGACCCAGTGTCCCGAACACGTACATCGTCAGGCCGGAGCAGTCGAAGCTGCCGGGGCCGGCAGCACCCCAGACATAGGGCTGGCCCTGGTGCCGGGCCGCTTCGGCAACGGCGCGCTGACCGAGTGTCGGCCGGGGAGCCGGGCGGACGACGGGCGCGACGCGCACCTGACCGGTGGGGCTCACCGACGCCCGCCGGAGCAGCGAGCCGGTGTAGACCGCGCGGACCTGGCTGCTCGACGGGAAGACCAGGTCGGTGTGGGTGAGGCCGGCATCTCCGGTCGTCAGCTGGGCAACAGTCGTCCACCCCGTCCCCGAGAAGCGCTGCAGGCTGACCGGAGCGGACGGGACACCCTGGTTCCCGGCGACGAGCCGGACCCAGACCGCCGCGGGATGTCCGTGCGGAATCGCTTTCGCGGGGACCTGGATGCGCACCGCGGTGGGTTCGGCGACCAGGGGGAGGGTAGGAGGCACAGTGACCGCGGCCGCCGGGGCGTCGGCCAGGGCGGGGGCCGCCGACGAGGTGCTCATGGCGGCGAGCAGGGCGGTGAGGGCGGCCAGGCGGCGGGCCATGCGGGCAGGCGTGTGTGACGTGGGGCTGTCGGGCATGGGTGAACGAGACCTCTCACACGCCTACGAGGTCAGCTGTCGGGTTCGGGCTTGAGAGTGCCCGGCGCGTGTTGCGCGCTTCACCCCGAGGACGGCGCCGAGGCGTCGTCCGAGGAACCAGGTCCAGACCTTGCGGCCTGGGACCCGTTGGGTCCCCCGCTCCCGCCCTGGGAGTAGTAGGGGCGCCTGTGCAGCCGGGGGCGGGACTCGGCGATCCGGCTGGCGCTTCCGCTACAGGATCGGTCACCGCGGCCCGGAACCCAAGCCAACTCGCCCAGGTGTGGGGATCCTCACTCGGGCGGCGCCGCCATCTGGCGCAGCGCTGGGGCTCACCCGGCCCTGTACACCGGCACGGCGCCTGACTCATGGGCGGAGAGGCCCGGTATGTCCGGCCGCCCCCTACCCTGCACGCGTGCCTGAAACCGCCGAGGAGTTCCTCGCCCGCGTGCGCGCCCACGCCGGCCCGGACGGTCGCCCGCCCATGCCGGCAGAGCCGATGTGGGAAATCTTCCCGTTCGAGCCCACCGGCCTGCGCCCCGTCCCTGTTGACGACCTGGTCCTGCCGGAGCCTCCACGCAGCGGGGAGGACGCCACAGAATGCTGGCGGTGCGCGAACCCGGACCGCAACGTGGTCTGGAGCGACGAGCGGTGGCTGCTGGCGGGTCCCGCCTCCTCCGGTCTGCCCTTCCAGGCGTCGCTGCAGCCCAGGGCACACCGGGACCTTGGCGACCTCGACGACCAGCACGCCGCGGAGCTCGGCATCCTGACGGTGCGGATCGAGCGTGCCGCCATGGCGCTGGGCGGCATCGGCCGCGTGCACGTCAACAAGTGGGGGGACGGGGGCGCACACCTGCACCTGATGTTCCTCGCGCGACCCGCCGGCCTGCTCCAGCTCCGTGGCTCCAACCTCGCCCTCTGGGAGGAGCTGCTCCCCCGCGTCCCGGCACACCTCCTGCACGACGGCCTTGTCCGCGTCGCCGACGCGCTGGCCCGCCACGGCGGCCGGGTCCATCCCTGAGCGTGCGCATACTGGGAACCCCGCCGCAACGCCCTGGAGACCCTGATGCGCCGACGCCCGTTGCTGCTCGCCGCCGCGGCGGGCCTCACGGGACTGCTTGCCGCCCCGGTCTCCCAGGCCGCCAGCAGCGTCCCGTACCTCCAGGACGACTACGCCCAGGGAATGAGCTACAACGTCCTCCCGCCCGGTGAGCACGGGCTCTACAACGCTGTCGACACCCTCGCCTACGAGCAGAACAACAACACCCGGCCGATCGGGACGACCGACCAGCGGGTCAAGTACGACGCACTGATCTACGGCTCGCCGACCCTCACCGACGGCGCCCTGCCCACCTACTACCAGTCGGCGAGCTTCGGGGTCGCTCCCGGGGAGCTGACGCGCGCAGAGGTACCGAGCGCCAGCGTGCCCGTGACGATCTACCGGGACAAGGCCGACGTCCCGCACATCTACGGCCAGACCGACGCGGCCACCGAGTTCGGGGCCGGCTACGCCGGTGCCGAGGACCGGCTGTTCTTCATGGACGTGCTGCGCCACTACGGGGCCGGCACCGTGTCGGCCTTCCTGGGACCCAGCTGCGCGGACGAGCGCATGGACCATGACCAGCTCCTGCTCACCGGCTACAGCGACGCGGAGATGCAGGCCCAGCTCGACGCGATGCCGCGGAAGTTCGGCGCGCAGGGCCAGCGCTTCGTCGACCTGCTGACCAGCTACATCGACGGGGTGAACGCCTACATCAGTAAGGCTCTGACCGATCCCCGGCTGCTGCCGGCCGAGTACGCGGCTGCCGCTGTCAGCCCGCCAGCCATGTGGACGCCGAAGGACGTGATCGCGATCGCCGGCCTGGTCGGCGGGATCTTCGGCAAGGGCGGAGGCGGCGAGCTCAGCAACGCCCGGCTGCTCCAGTACCTGACCGGCCAGATCGGCGCGGCCCAGGCCGGCCAGACCGTCACCGCGCTCCGGACGCGCAACGACCCGCTCGCGCCTACGACGATCGTGGACAAGGCCTTTCCGTATGACATCCCGGGCCATATCGACCCGCGGACGAGGGCACTCCCCGACGACGCCACCAGGCCGCTGACCGGAGGACCGACCGACACCACGCCGAACTGCCAGCTCAACGCGCCCAGCCTGCCCGCCATGAGAGCCGTCGCCTCGCTGCTCGCCTTCCCCAAGGCGATGTCGAACGCGCTTGTCGTGGACGCGAAGCACTCGGTCAGCGGTCACCCCCTGGCGGTGTTCGGGCCGCAGGTTGGCTACTTCACCCCACAGATCCTGATGGAGGAGGAGCTGCACGGCCCCAACCTCGTCGCGGCGGGGGCCTCGTTCGCCGGCACCAACCTGATCGTGGAGCTGGGTCGCGGCATGGACTACGCGTGGTCGGCCACCTCGGCCGGCACGGACAACGTCGACACCCGCCTGGAGCGGCTGTGCGACCCGAGCGGATCCGCGCCCGCGCCCGAGGCCACGTACTACCTGTTCAAGGGCGCGTGCCTGCCGATGCGCCACCAGACGTTCGCCGAGACGGGCGTCCCGAAGCCCGGCGGCCAGGGGGCGCCGGTGACGATCACTCACGAGCTCTACTACACGGTGCATGGGCCCGTGCAGGGCTGGACCACGAGCGGCGGTCGGCCGGTGGCCGTCGCCTCGCAGCGCAGCACCTACGCCGGCGAGCTGGACTCCGGGATCGGCTTCCTGGCCTGGAACACGCCCTCGCTGACGCACGACGCCACGTCCTGGATGGCCGGGGCGGCGCGCATCGACTACACCTTCAACTGGCTCTACGTCGACGACCGCGACATCGCGTACTACCTGTCCGGCCGTGACCCCGTTCGCCCACGCAACGTCGACCCGGACTTCCCGACGTGGGGCGACGGCACGAGCGAGTGGACCGGCTTCCTGCCCCCTTCGGCCCATCCCCACGAGGTGAATCCCCCGCAGGGTTTCTTCACCAGCTGGAACAACAAGCCCGCCCCGCAGTTCAGCGCGCACGACACGCAGTACGCCTACGGGGCCGTCTACCGGTCACAGTCGCTCGACGAGGCGATCCACGGCCAGTTCGCCGCCCACCACAACCGGATCACCCGTGCCGAGCTCGTCCAGGCCATGGAGTCCGCCGCGACCGTCGACCTGTCGGGGCGCCGGGTGCTGCCGGAACTGCTCCCCTACCTCGCGCGCCTTCACCTCGACGCGACCGGCGAGGCGATGGTGGCCCAGCTCAGGGCCTGGCTGGCCGACGGCGCGCACCGGCGCAAGGACAGCCCGTCGGACGCGCAGTACCGGCACGCGGCGGCGGTCGCGATCATGGATGAGCTCTACCCGCGCCTCATCCAGGCCGTGTACGACCCGCTGTTCGCAGCGGGTGGCGTCACCGTGTTCGGTGGTCTCGCCTACCGCTACAACGTCGTCCCACAGGAGTTCGCGAACACGCCCAACAACGAGGGCCGACCTCTCGGAAGCGCCTACGACGGGGGGTTCGAGGGCTTCCTCCTGACGACCTTGCGTCAGCTGCGGGGCGTCAGCGTCGCGGACGCCTTCCCGCGAGTGGTCACGAAGCGGTGGTGCGGCCCGGCTGGCCCGGCCTCCTGCCCTGCGGCGCTGACCGCGGCGTTCGCTGCGGCGGCCAGGGCCCTCGAGGCAGCCAACGGCTCACCGGATGTCGCCACCTGGACCAGCAGCAGTGCCAACAAGGCCACCGGACAGTCGATGCCGGCCTTCGACGCGATCCGCCCGCAGGCGGTCGCGATTGCCGGTCAGCCCGCCTCCGACTGGCAGAACCGTCCCACCTTCCAGCAGGTGTCGATGTTCCCCCGCCATCGGCCGCGGGCACGCAGCGTCGCCGGTCCGCGCGCCGTCGTGGTCACAGAGGGGGGAGCGACGTCACGCAGCCTGCCGACCACCGGCCTCGGAGTGACGCTGCCCCTGGCCGGGCTCGGTCTGCTCGGCCTCGCCCTGTTCGTCCGGCACCGCCGACGCGACGTCCCCTAAGAGGACTCAGCCCGCCGTATGCGGCATCAATGCGCCGTCGGGGATCACACCGAGGCGCCCCGCCTGGTAGTCCTCCACGGCCTGCCTCAGCTCGTCGCGGGTGTTCATGACGAACGGCCCGTACTGCGCCACCGGCTCCCGGATCGGCTGGCCGCCCAGCAGCAGGACGTCCAGGGCGGGTGAGCGGGACTCCTGGGCGCTGTCGGCGCGCAGCGTCAACGAGCCGCCGGGGCCGAACACGGCCAGCTGTCCGGTCCGCGCCGGCTGCCCGCCAGGCCCGAGACTTCCGGAGCCACTGAGCACGTAGGCAAGAGCGTTGAACCCCGGCGGCCACGGCAGCTCCACGGCGGCGCCAGGCATCACCGTGACGTGGGCCAGGGTGATCGGCGTGTGGGTGGAGCCCGGCCCCCGGTGCCCACCGAGGTCACCGGCGATGAGCCGGATGAGCGCTCCTCCGTCGGCCGACGACAGGAGCACGACCTGGTCGGCCTCGAGGTTCTGGTAGCGCGGCGCGGTCATCTTGTCCTTGCCCGGCAGGTTGACCCATAGCTGGAAGCCGTGGAAGAGCCCACCGCTCACGACGAGCTCCTCGGGCGGGGTCTCGATGTGCAGGATCCCTCCGCCGGCGGTCATCCACTGCGTCGAGCCATCCGAGATGACACCACCGCCGCCGTGCGAGTCCTGGTGCAGCATCACGCCGTCGAGCAGGTAGGTCACCGTCTCGAACCCCCGGTGCGGGTGCCAGTTGGTCCCCTTCGGCTCGCCGGGCGCGTACTCCACCTCCCCCATCTGGTCGAGGTGGATGAACGGGTCCAGTGCGCCGGCCGGTACGCCCGCGAACGCCCGGCGCACGGGGAAGCCCTCACCCTCGAACCCCTGCGGCGCCGTCGTCAGGCTCACGACCGGCCTCGGCCGCGAACCAGGGTCCGGTGCCGGCAGGCGCGGCAGAGCCAGGGTGTCAGCGGTCACTGCGGGCACGGGGAGTCCTCCTGGGAAGAGCACAAACAACGTCCTCAGGTTTAACGGGCGGGCGCACCACCCTCTTCCCTGCAGGAGATGACGCAACGCCACCGAAAGACTCAGCACCCTTGTTCCCGCCTGCCCTGGAGTCCTCCCCATGCGCCTGCGCGCCGGCCGTGTCCTTGCCCTCGCCGCCACCGCTGTGACGGCGATCCCCCTCGCCGCCGCCGCTGCCGGGCACGCACCCCGTCCGCTGGGGACGGTCGTGATCTCCCACCAGACCCTGCACTTCGCCGTCACCGTCGGCCCCAACAACGACGTGCCGTGCGACGTGGTGGCGGACCTGTACACCCCGCCAGGCGTCAGCCCCCGCCACCCGGCGCCGGCGATCCTGGCCACCAACGGGTTCGGGGGTTCGAAGGACGACCAGGCGGGACTGGCCCAGCAGTTCGGCCGCGAGGGCTACGTGTTCCTGTCCTACTCGGGCCTCGGCTTCGGCGGGAGCAGCTGCAAGATCACGCTCGACGACCGGGACTACGACGGCAAGGCGGGGAGCCAGCTCATCAGCTTCCTCGGGGGTCGCAGCGGCAATGCCTTCGCCGACGCTGCCCACACCACACCGGTGCCGGCACCGCAGTTCGTGATCCGCGACGACCTCGCCGGTCGGCCCGGCTCGGACGGCCGGATCCACGCGAACGACCCGAGGGTCGGCATGATCGGGGGGTCCTACGGCGGCCAGATCCAGTTCGCGGTCGCGGGCGTGGACCCCCGACTGGACACGATCATCCCGCAGATCACCTGGAACGACCTGGCCTACTCCCTCGCTCCCAACAACGACGCCAACCAGGTCGGGGTCAGCTACCAGGCACCGAACCCCGGCATGGAGAAGCTCGACTGGGTCTCCCTGTTCTTCGGGCTCGGCATCGCCGATGGCGTGCAGGGCTCCCAGACCGACCCGAAGCGCAACACCGGCTGCCCCAACTTCGACAACCGCGCCTGCACCGGCAAGGCCGAGATGGACGCCTTCGGCTACCCGCTCGCCGACACCATCGCCACCGAGCGCCACGCATCGGTGGCCGGGTACCTCGACGACATCCGGATCCCCACGCTGCTGTCGCAGGGGCAGGCCGACACGCTGTTCAACCTGCAGGAGGCGGCTGCCACCTTCCGCGGCCTCCAGGCACGCCACGTCCCCGTCAAGATGATCTGGCAGGAGTGGGGACACAGTGGCAATGCCGCTGCCGGCGAGTACAGCAGCGCCGCCGACGCAAACCCCCGGGCCTTCTACGACAACGCGCGCTACCTGAACTGGTTCGACCACTACCTCAAGGGCAGCCGGGTCGGGACCGGTCCCACCTTCGCCTGGTTCCGCGACGACGTCCCGGCCGGCCGGACCGGGCTCGCCGACCCGCGGTACTCCTCCGCCGCCAGCTACCCCGCGGGCGCCGACCAGCAGCTGTTCCTGTCCGCTCCGGCCCTCACGAACGGGACCCCCGCCGCTCCCTGCAGCGCCGGTGCGCTCGTGGCCGGCCAAGGCGCGGTCAACCCGGGTCTGGTCACGTTAGGCGCGCCACCCGGGGCGCCCTCGAGCTACACCGAGACCTCAGCTGTCGACCAGGCCCAGCCGGTCACCGATCTTGCGTGCACCTCGGCGGTGTTCACGGGTGCGCCGCTGAGCCACGACGCGACGATCGTGGGCGTCCCGCGGCTGACGTTCCGGCTCGACGCGGCCACCTACGGATCGACCCAGACGGCGGCACCCGCGGGACAGCTCGTCTTGTTCGCGAAGCTCTACGACGTCGGGCCCGAAGGCACTCTCGTGCTGCCCCACCGGCTGATCGCACCCTTGCGGGTCGCGGACGTGTCCAAGCCAGTGACGATGGAGCTCCCGGGCGTCGTCCACGAGGTCAAGGCCGGGCATCACCTCCAGCTGGTCATCTCGGCCGGCGACGCGGCCTACCGCGGGAACGCCCGTCCCGGGCTGGTGAGCGTGGTCCTGGACCCGGGCTCCCCTGCCGTCCTGACGCTCCCTCTCACCCGCTGACCCGTCCGCCGGGCCTTAGCGGCGCGGCTCCCAGCGGAACCGTCTGACTGCGACGACCCCCGCAGCCACCCCCCACAACGCCAGGACCCCCAGGTCCCACCAGGCGTAGCCGTGGGCGGCGTCGTGCGGCAGCCGGGGATCGAAGGCGGCGAAGGTCGCAGCGACGAAGTGCCGCACGGGGAAGACCCCCGCCACGTGAGCGAAGCTCGAAGCCGGGTCGAGCGGGAAGAACACGCCGGACCCGAGCGCGAGCGGGAGGAACAGCCCGTTCACGACTGCCGGGGCCGCCTCGCCATTGGGGACGAAAGTGGAGACGGCGACTCCGAGCGCGCTGAAGGAGAGCGCGCCCACGAGCAGCGCCAGTACCAGCGCCGGCGTGTGTCCGGGGAACGTGACGCCGTAGAAGCCCATGCCGATCCCGGTCGTGACAATCGTGATGGTGACCGCGATGGCGAACGCGTTCAGCAGCATGCCGCCGACGACACCCCAGGCAGGCAGGGGGGTTGCCCGGTAGCGCTTGAGGACGCCGCTGTCCCGACGCAGCGTGAGGGTGATGGCCAGCTGCATGTAGGTCGCCGTCATGATCCCGTAGGCGACGATGGCCGGGATGAAGTACTGGTTGTACTTCAGGCCGCCCAGGACGGCGACCCGGCCGCCGGTGTTCAGCGAGGCGAAGATGACGAGGAACATCACGGGGAACAGGAACGTGAAGATGGCTGACTGCGGGTTGCGCCAAAAGCTCTTCTGCTCGTAACGCAACTGCCAGACGAGCAGGCGTGCCCCGGTCACCGCGCGCCTCCCACGAGACCCAGGTACACGTCCTCCAGGGAGGCCCGTTCCACGACCAGGCCCTCCAGCGGCACCCCGTGCTCCAGCGCCCAACCCGTGAGCTCGTGCAGGGTGCGCGTCACGTCCTGGCAGGTGAGGGTGATCCAGCCGCTGTCCCCACCCTCGACCGACGTCCCGGCGAGCGTCGGCAGGCGCGTGCCGGCGGCGAGCTGGAAGCGGACCCTGGTCGTGGCGGTCCCCCTGCCGGCGAGGGAGCCGGGCGGGCCCTCGGCCAGCACCTGGCCTTCCGCGATCACGAGGACCCGGTCCGCCAGTGCCTCGGCCTCCTCCAGGTAGTGGGTGGTGAGGACGACGGTCGTGCCGCCGGCGCGCAGACCCCGGATCACCTCCCAGGCACCGCGCCGCGCAGCCGGGTCGAAGCCGGTGGTCGGCTCGTCGAGGAACAGCAGTCGGGGGCGGCCGACGATGCCGAGGGCGAGGTCAAGGCGCCGCTGCTGGCCGCCGGACAGCGTCCTCACCCGCGCGTCGGCCTTCTCGGCGAGGCCCACGACCTCGATGACCTCATCGACTGGTCGTGGGTCGGTGTAGTAGCCCGCGTTGCGCGTGATGGCTTCGCGGACCGTGAGAAACGGCTCGACCGCGATGTCCTGCAAGACGATGCCGACCTCCCGGCGCAGCTGGCCAGCCGCGATGCGGTCGCCGGGGTCACGTCCCAGCACCCGCACTGTTCCGGCGGTGGCGGGGCGGAAGCCTTCGCAGACCTCCAGGGTGCTGGTCTTGCCGGCCCCGTTGGGTCCGAGGAGGCCGAAGACCTCCCCCTCCTCCACCCCGAAGCTGACCCCCCTCACGGCCTCGACCACGGGGCGGCCCTTCGGGGCGTAGGTGACCCGCAGGTCCTCCACCATGATCGCCGGCACGGGGACACTCTGCCATCTGCGCTGACGTCCCGTGCGGTCCCGCCGGGTCAGGCACCGCACCCCTGTCATAGTGCCGGGATGTGAGCCGTGCCGTCGACGTCCTGTGGTCCCCCGACTTCCTCGGCTACGACTTCGGCCCGGACCATCCGATGCGGCCCGCCCGGCTGGGGCTGGCGATGGATCTCGCCCGCCGGCGAGGGGTCCTGGACGCACCCGGCGTGCGCCTGGTAGAGCCGAGCATCGCCGACGACGGCCTCCTGCGGCTCATCCACGACCAGGCCTACATCGGCCAGGTCAGGGCCGCGTCCCTGCCGGGTGCGCCCTCATCGCCCGCATTCGGCCTGGGCACCCCCGACAATCCGCTCTTCACCGGCATGCACGCCGTCAGCGCCCTCATTGCCGGCGCCAGCATCGTGGGCGCGGCCGCGGTCTGGCGCGGCGAGGCCGACCACGCGGTCAACCTGGCCGGCGGCCTGCACCACGCGCAGCGTGCCGCCGCCAGCGGCTTCTGCGTCTACAACGACGCGGCCCTGGCCATCGCCTGGCTGCTGAGCCAGGGTGCTGAGCGGGTGGCCTACGTCGACGCCGACGTGCACCACGGGGACGGCGTCCAGGCGGCGTTCTACGACGACCCCCGGGTACTCACGGTCAGCCTGCATGAGTCGGGCACGACGCTGTTCCCCGGAACGGGCTTTCCCGACGACGTGGGAACGGGCACGGCGGCCGGGACGAGCGTCAATGTCGCCCTGCCCGCCGGCACGGGCGACTCCGGGTGGCTGCGCGCCTTCCACGCTGTTGTCCCGCCGTTGCTGCGCCACTTCCGCGCCGAGGTGCTGGTGACCCAGCACGGCTGTGACACGCATCTGCTCGACCCGCTGGCCCACTTCGAGCTCAGCGTCGGCGGCCAGATCGCGGCGGCGGCCCTGTTGCACCGGCTGGCGCACGAGACCTCCGGCGGGCGCTGGCTGGCCCTCGGCGGCGGTGGCTACGAACCCGTGCGGGTGGTGGCCCCCGCC